>NZ_JBCGFB010000017.1:0-36121 GCF_038752175.1 Nocardia sp. No.11
CTCGGCGCGGCCATCCAGTACTTCACCACGATCAACCAGCCGTTCACCCCGCCCGCCAAGTAGGCGGGAGTCCCGTGGCCCGCGGGGGTCGCGGGACTCTAAGGGTTTCTCGAGGAAATTCGTTACCGCCGCAAATGGCCGTCTGATCGCATTACGCTGCGGCTATGAGCACTACCGTCCATGGATTCACCGATGATGCCCTCGGCACGCTGGATGCCGTCGGAGTGGCCGCGGCGTTGCGCGCGGGAGAGGTCAGCCGCGCGGAGGTGCTCGAGGCCGCCATCGCGCGGACCCGGCGGGTGGACCCGAGTCTGGACGCGGTGCAGGTGGCGTGCTTCGAGCGGGCGGCCTCGGCGCCGGAGACGGCCGGCGTGTTCGCTGGGGTGCCCGCGTTCGTCAAGGACAACACCGATATCGCCGGACTGCCCAGCTGCCACGGGTCGGCCGCCTTCACTCCGCGCCCGGCCACCGTGACCAGCGGTCCCGGCGCGCAGTTCCTGCATTCGGGCGTGGTCGTGCTCGGCAAGTCGACGCTGCCGGAGTTCGGGCTCACCGCCAGTACCGAGTTCACCGGCCGGGCGCCGACCCGCAATCCGTGGAACATCGAGTATTCGGCCGGGGCGTCCTCGGGCGGTTCGGCCGCGCTGGTCGCGGCCGGGGTGGTGCCGATCGCGCACGCCAACGACGGCGGCGGCTCGATCCGGATCCCCGCCGCGGCCAACGGTCTGGTCGGCCTGAAGCCCACTCGCAACCGGCTGCTCGATCAGCCCGGCGCCCGGCAACTGCCCGTGCATCTGGTCGCCGAGGGTGTGGTGACCAGGTCGGTCCGCGACACCGCGCACTATCTGGCCGCGGTCGAGCGGTTCGGCGCGAACCCGAAGCTGGCGCCGATCGGCCTGGTCGAGGGGCCCAGTGCGCGGCGCCTGCGGATCGGACTGATCAGCGAGGACGTGCTCGGTCGCCCGGTGCACCCCGACAATGCCGCCGTGCTCGCCTCGGCGGCGCGGATTCTGGCCGGTCTCGGTCACGAGGTCGTCGAGACGCGGCTCGACGTGGAACCGCGGTTCGTCGAGGACTTCAAGCGATACTGGGCGATGATGGCCGCCGCGATGACGCTGTCGTTCCGGTTCGGTCACCGCGACCACTTCGACGCGGGCAAACTCGATCCGTTCACCAGCGGCCTGATCGGGCTGGCCAAGCGCAATCCGCTCGCGGTGGCCGCGTCCACCTGGCGGTTGCGCTCCGGAACCGCCACCTATGACCGGCATTTCCGTGATGTCGACGTGCTGCTCACCCCGGTGCTGTCGCATCCGGCGCCGCGGATCGGCGAGCTGGCGCCGGGGCAGCCCTTCGACGCGCTGTTCACGAAACTGGTCGACTACGTGGGCTTCACGCCGCTCAACAATGTCGGCGGCGGGCCCGCGGTGTCGCTGCCGCACGGTCTGCTCCCGCACGGCCTGCCCGGCTCGATCCAGCTCGCCGCCCGCCGGGGCGACGAGCGGTCGCTGCTCGACCTGGCCTACCAGCTGGAGGCGGCCAGTCCGTTCCCGCGCATCGTCGACCGGACGGCGGCCGAGGGCGCGGCTTGATCAGCTCTGCCGCACCGCGACATTGATCGGGCGCAGCCGGCCGGGGCTGGCGGTGCCCGCCTCGAATGCCCAGTGCTCGCCGTGCCAGCCGGGGAATTCGGTGTGCCAGCGGCCGACCAGGCGCGGGTCCTCGAGCGAGTCGATGACACCCGCCGAGCCGGTGTACTGCAACCGCTCGTACTTGTGGCGGGTGATGGTGTCGACCGTGGCGACGGTGGCGAGGGAAGACATGACGATCCTGTCGGGAGGGTGAGAACGGTGACTGACGTGACGAGGCGCGTCCGGTGCGATGGTCCGGATGCCGCGGTGGCGCGTCACCGCTCGCTGCCGAGTATGCCGCGCGACGCGACACTACGCGGGTTCTTTTGAAAATCCTGTTCTTCGGATTAACCGTTACCCGTCATCTCCCGGTGATGATCACCACGACGGGCGCACCCGGCCCGGTGTGACCATCCGGGCGATCGCATTCCTGGTCTGCGCGAATGTCGTCGGACCGAGGGTGTTCGCCCAGCGTGCGGCGAAGGCGGCGGCGGCCGCGTCGGCGGCGCGGGTGCAGGCCCAGCCGCGGTCGGTGAGGGTGATCAGGCGGGCGCGCGCGTCGCGCGGATGCGGGTTGCGGTCGGCGTAGCCCTTGGTGACCAGCTCGTCGACCAGCTGGCTGGCCGCCTGCTTGGTGACGCCCAGGTGCTCGGCGATCTCGCCCACGGTCGCGCCGTCGGGCGCCATCCGGACGAAGGCGAATCCGTGCGCCGGGCGGATGTCGGTGAAGCCCGCGGCGGTGACGCCCGCCTGGATCGCCGCGCTCACCTCGGTCGCCGCGGCCAGCAGCAACAGGGGCAGATCGGATGCCGGTGGCGGGTTCTCGGGCACAGCGGTCATTCTGGCACTTGACACGATGGTCAATCTACTTGACTATATGGACAAGTTAATTGACTATTCGAAAGAGGCGCTCATGCCGGTCATCCGTTCCGCCGACGCTCAGGTCCACGAGATCCACAACGCCCGGTTCACCTCGTTCATCCGTCCCGGCACCGGCAGTGCCGAACTCTGTGTCTGGCAGACCGAGGTCGCACCCGGCTCGGTGGGCGTCCCCCATCGCATCCTGCGGGAGGAGGTCTTCGTCCTGCTCTCGGGCGAGGTCGAGATCACCATCGACGGCGAGGTGGCGTCGATGAAGCAGGGGGATGCCGCCGTCGCGCCCGCCGGGTCGATGATCGGTCTCACCAATACGACCGACGAGCCCGCGGTCCTGTTCGTGACGGTTCCCGTCGGCTTCTCCGCGGAACTGCCCGATGGTTCGACTTTCGTCCCGCCCTGGGCATCCTGAACCGTCACAGCGTCTGTTCCAGGCGTTGAACTTGAAAGTTCGGTAACCCGAACAATATAATTCTGGAATGAAGGTTGGGTTTCACCGCACGCCGGGTTCGTCACGGCGCCGGCTGCTCGCGGCGTCTGTGCTCAGTGTCATGGCGTTCTCGCTGACCGCGTGCGGTGGAGTCGCCGCCGACGACGACGGCAAGAAGGTGGTGCTCACCACCTTCACCGTGCTCGCCGACATGGCGCGCAATGTCGCGGGCGAGCATCTGCGGGTCGAGTCGATCACCAAGGTCGGCGCCGAGATCCACGGTTACGAGCCGACACCCGGCGACATCAAGAAGGCGGCCAAGGCCGACCTGATCCTGGACAACGGGCTCAATCTGGAAGCCTGGTTCGCCCAGTTCGTCGCCGATCTGAAGGTGCCGCACGCGGTGGTCAGCGAGGGCGTGACCCCGATGGACATCGGCGAGGACGCCTACCGCGGCAAGCCGAATCCGCACGCGTGGATGTCGCCGGTGAACGCGCAGATCTACGTCGACAACATGGTCCGCGCCTTCGCCGATCTCGACCCCGAGCACGCCGAGGCCTACCGGGTCAACGGCGCCGCCTACAAAGCTCAGCTCGGCGCCGTCCGCGACGATCTGGTCGCCGCCGTGAACACCCTGCCCGCCGACCAGCGGGCCCTGGTGACCTGCGAGGGCGCGTTCTCCTACCTGGCCCGCGACACCGGGCTCACCGAGAAGTACATCTGGCCGGTCAACGCCGAACAGCAGGCGACCCCGCAGCAGATCGGCTCGGCCATCGACTTCGTGCGCCAGCGCGGCGTGCCCGCCGTGTTCTGCGAGTCCACCGTCTCCGACGCGCCGATGCAACGCGTGGTGGAGGCCACCGGCGCGCGCTTCGGTGGCACGCTCTACGTCGACTCGCTCTCGGAGGCCGACGGCCCGGTGCCGACCTACCTCCAGCTGATCCGCCACGACGCGAACACCATCGCCACCGCACTCGCCGGAGCCCCGAAATGACCACCGCGCCTGTCGTCGAGATCCAGGACGTCACCGTCCACTACGGTGACGTGCTCGCCCTCGACAATGTCGAACTGACCCTGAAATCCGGCCGGGTCTGCGGCCTGATCGGGATGAACGGTTCGGGTAAGTCGACGCTGTTCAAGACGATCATGGGCCTGGTCACCCCCGACCGCGGCCGCGTGCTGATCAACGGCAGCGCGCCCGTCGCGGCCCGCAAGGCGGGCAGCCTCGGCTACGTGCCGCAATCCGAGGACGTGGACTGGAGCTTTCCGCTGTCGGTGCGCGATGTCGTGATGACCGGCCGCTACGGGAAGATGGGCTTCACCCGCCGGGCGAGCAGGGCCGATCGCGCCGCCGTCGCCGAGGCGCTGGCCCGCGTGGACCTCACCGAGCTCGCCGATCGCCAGATCGGCCAGCTCTCCGGTGGCCAGAAGAAGCGGGCGTTCGTGGCCCGCGGCATCGCGCAGGAGGCGACGATCCTGCTGCTCGACGAGCCGTTCGCCGGCGTCGACAAGCGCTCGGAGGCCACCATCACCGCGTTGCTGCGCGAACTCGCCGCCGACGGCGCGACGATCCTGGTCTCCACCCACGACCTGCACGCCCTGCCACAACTGGCCGACGAGGCGGTGCTGCTCAACCGCCGGGTGCTCGAGCACGGCGACCCCGATGTGGTGTTGCGACCGGAGAACCTGGCCAAGGCCTTCGGGCTCGACGTGGACGCGTGAGGAAGACCTGATGAGCCTGGAAGAATTCTTCATCGATCCGCTGCGCTACGAGTTCATGGTGCGCGCGCTCGCGACGACCGTCACCGCGGCGGTGGTATGCGCGGTGCTGTCGTGCTGGCTGGTGCTGATCGGCTGGTCGCTGATGGGCGACGCCGTCTCGCACGCGGTGCTGCCCGGGGTGGTGCTGGCCTACATCGTCGGCTGGCCGTTCGCGGTCGGGGCGGTGATCTTCGGTTTCCTCGCGGTCGCGCTGATCGGCGTCGTCCGCGACACCAGCCGGGTGAAGGAGGACGCCGCGATCGGCATCGTGTTCACCACGCTGTTCGCGTTCGGTCTGGTGCTGGTGTCGGTGACGCCGAGCCAGACCGACCTCAACCACATCGTGTTCGGCAATCTGCTCGGGGTCAGCCGGGGCGAGATGATCCAGATCATGATCCTGGCCGCGATCGTGCTGACGGCGCTGGTGCTCAAGCGCCGCGACTTCACCCTCTACGCCTTCGACGCCACCCACGCGCACGCCATCGGGCTCAACCCGCGCGTGCTCGGCACCGCGTTGCTGGCGCTGCTGGCGCTGACCTCGGTGGTGGCGCTGCAGGCCGTCGGCGTGGTGCTGGTGGTGGCCATGCTGATCATCCCGGGCGCGACGGCGTATCTGCTGACCGACCGGTTCTCCCGGATGCTGCTCATCGCGCCGACGGTGTCGGTGGTGTGCGCGGTGACGGGTCTGTACCTGAGCTATCACCTCGACACCGCCGCGGGCGGCATGGTGGTGGTCACCCAGGGGGTGGCCTTCTCGTTCGTCTACCTGTTCGCGCCCCGGCACGGCGTCATCGGCCGCAGGCTGACCGCCGCGCGGGCGCGCGCGAAGGTGGGCGTCGCGAGCTGATTTCGGCGAATCCGCCGCGCGGAACCCGGTCGCGTCGCACCATGTGACCTGGAACGTGTTCCAGTTGCCCAGGGCTACCCGCCGCTGCGGCACGCGGGAAAGGTCGCTCGATGTTCGGACTCGGGATTCTCGATTCCGTCGCCCTCTCGCTGGACGCGCCCGACGGGCGTCCGCGTGAGGTCCGGCGGGCCCAGCAACTGGCGGTGTGGCAGGCCGTCTACTGCACCGGTCTCGCGCTCGTGACCATCCCGGCCACGCAACTGCTGCCCGCCGATTCCCTGCTGCTGCGCTACGAGGGCTTCGCCTACCCCGCCGCGATCGCCACGGTGCTGCTGGCGGTGCTCACGAGCGGGTTCGCCAATCGCAGTCGATACGTGCACGCGCTGGGCTGGTACGGGGCGGCGGTGATCATCGGCGTCGCGTTGTTCGGACTGCTCACCCTGCCCGCCGTGGTGGTGTCGGCCGCGGTGATCACGCTGCTGGACCGGCCCGCCTCCACCGCCTGGTTCGGGGTCTCCGGTACCGCGGAACCGGTCGCGTTCTGTCGTCGGGCGACGCTGCCTGCCTGGGCGGTGCCGGTCGCGCGTCCGGTGGGGCAGCGGTGGAAGGCGCTGCTCGCCGAACGGTGAGCCGGCGAGCTGTCGGGGCCTGCTGGCAGGATGACGGCCATGCAAGCCACTGGGGAGGATGTCCGGGCGATCGTCGCCGCACTGCCGGAGACGGTGGAGCAGTTCGCCTGGGGCATGCCGATTTTCAAGGTCGCGGGCAAGTTGTTCCTGACCCTGCCCGAGGACGAGACCTCGATGGCGGTGCGCTGCCCGATCGTGGACCGCGACGAACTGGTCGTCGCGGAGCCGGACAAGTTCTGGATCGCCGCGCACGAGGCGGGCAACCCGTGGGTCCGGGTTCGGCTGGCCGCCCTCGACGATCGCGCGGAACTGACGGCGATCGTCACCGACTCCTGGCGGCTGGCCGCACCGCGGGCCCTGCTCGAGGCCGCGGATCAGTAGCCGACCGGGGTGATGTCGGCCTCGATGGTCGCGATGGCGTCGTGGGGGATGACGAAGGTCTCGACGATCTCGACCGTGGTCAGGCGCACGCCCGCGAGACCGGTGTCGAGCAGATAGCGGGTGGTCACCGTGTCGCCCGCTTCGGACATGCTGAGCTCGCGCACCCCCTGGATCACCCGGTACTGCGGCCCGTTCTCCAGGTCCGCGCTCAGCTGCGGGCCCGAATAGCCGGTCTGGATGCCGACCTCGACCCGGGTGGCGTCGGGGGTGAACGGCACCGCGCTCGCGTCGTGGGAGACCAGCGCGTCGATGTAGGCGCGAGCGGTGGCCTGGCGCGGGGTGTCGGCCGGATTCGGTTCCGCCACAGCGGTTGCCGTGCCGAGCGCCAGGAACGTGGCGGCTATTGCTGAAACATGGGTGATTCGCATGCAGCGATGCTGGTCGTCGGGGCGGGAGAGCGCAAGCGGTAGTCTCAGAACTCCTATGGCACTCAGCGCAACCCTGCATCATTTCGCCGTCCAGCTCGCCGACGTCGACCGCGGCGTCTACGAGGACCTCGAGCTGCGGGTCGCTCGTCATCCCTCGGAAACCCTCGAGTACATGCTCACCCGCATCCTCGCCTACTGCCTGCAGTACGAGGAGGGCATCGTCTTCAGTGAGGGCGGCATCTCGGCCACCGACGAACCCGCCGTGCAGGTCCGCGATCTCACCGGCCGGGTCACCGCCTGGATCGAGGTCGGCGCGCCCGACGCCGACCGGGTGCATCGCGGCAGCAAGCTGGCCGGTCGCGCGGCGGTCTACACCCATCGCGATCCGGCGAAGGTGCTGGCGCAGTACGCGGGCAAGAAGATCCACCGTGCCGAGGACATCCCGCTCTACGGCATCGACCGCGCGTTCATCGACGCCGCCGTGCCGCTCATCGATCGCCGCAACACCGTCGGCCTCTCGGTCACCGAGGGTGTGCTCTACCTGGATCTCAACGGGACCAGCCTGCGCGGCGACATCAGCGAGCACCGGCTCGGCCAGGTCTGACCCGCGATCGGACTCGGTGACCTATCCTCGGTTCGGACAATTGACCAGGAGGTTGCCGGTGCCCAGTGTCATGAGCAGGATCGTGGTCCCCGCCTTCCTGCGGATCACCCGGCGCAATCGCCACTACATCGACGCCGCGGCCGCGCGCGAGCACGTCCGCAAGCGGAGCGCGGCGCCGCTGGACTACGCCCCACCCAAGCGCCTGCGCGGGGTCGAGGTGTCGATGGTCGAGGATCGCGGCTGGCCGGTCTACACGCTCACCCCGGCCGAAGGGCGCTCGCGCGGCGGCCTGGTCTACGCGCACGGTGGAGGTTGGGTCGGCGAGATCGCGCCGCAGCACTGGCAGCTCGCGGCCCGGCTGGCCGCACAGCTGCGGCTGAGCGTCACGGTGCCGATCTACCCGCTGATTCCGTCCGGCACCGCGGCGCAGGTGATTCCGCGCTTCGCCGAGATCGTCGCCGCGAGCGTGCGGCAGCACGGCACCACCTTCCTGGCCGGGGACTCCGCGGGCGGTCAGATCGCCCTGTCGACGGCCCTGCACCTGCGCGACACCCGCTCGATCACGCTGCCACGGACCGTCCTGATCTCCCCCGCGCTGGACCTCACGCTGGAGAATCCGCAGATCACCGAGGTGCTGCCGCGCGATCCGTGGCTGGGCCGCGACGGCGGCCTGGTCTTCGGTGAACTGTGGAGCGGCGAGCTGCCGATGAAGGATCCGATGGTCAGCCCGCTGTTCGGCGACCACACCGGTCTCGGCCCGCTCACCGTGTTCAGCGGCACCTGCGACATCCTCAACCCCGACACCCGGCTGCTGGTGGACAAGGCCCGCGCGGTCGGCGTCGAGGTCGATTACCACGAGGTCGACGGCCTGGTTCACGTCTATCCGCTGACCCCCACCCCCGAGGGCGCCGCCGCGCGTCGCACCATCGTCGAGACGCTGCGCGCCCACCTCTAACGCTGGGACAGGTGCAGGTTGAGCAGGATGGTGAGCTGGGTGACCGCCTGATCGAACGGATGCGGGGACTTGAGCGCGCGGCTGTGCACGATCGTGCCCTCGATGGTGGTGAGCAGGAAGCCGGCCAGCGACACGGCGGTGGCGCGCTCGATGCCGGTCGCGACGATGCCGTCGGCCAGGCGCGCGGTCCATTCGGCGAAGGCCTGGCCCGCGATCGACTGGACCGCCGGGTCGAGTTCGTCCAGCGCGGCGGCCATCATGAACGAGCCCGCGCTGTAGTCGGACTTCTCCAGCGGAACGCGCCAGAAGGCCAGCAGATCGGTCAGCCACTGCTGGACCGAAGGGGCCGTCTGCAGCGCGTCGGCCATGGTGCTCACGTGCGAGTAGACCAGGCGCGAGACGATCCGGCCCGCGGTCTGCACCAATTCGCCCTTGCCGGAAGGGAAGTGCTGATACAGCGAGTTGCGTGAGGTGTTGCTGCGTTTGAGCAGTTCACTCAGCGCGGCGGCGTGCACGCCGTGCTGCTGGACGGTGCTGATGGTGTGTTCGATCAGTCGGGCGCGTGGTCCGGCTGCCATCCGATCTCCTCTCAACCCTTGATTGAACCGATCGGTCCATGTTAGACCTATTCCAGCGTGAACCGATCGGTTCATATGGAGAGGATGCCATGCCCACCCCCATCGCCACCGCAGTTCCGGTCACCCATACGGGAATTCTCGGCCTCGGCGTGTATCGCCCGCGCCGGGTCGTGCCCAACGCCGAGATCGTCGAGGCCATCGATTCCTCCGACGAGTGGATCAAGACCCGCTCCGGGATCGCCGCCCGGCACTGGGCCGAGCCCGACGAGACCATCGTCGGGATGAGCGTCGCGGCCGCCCGCGACGCGCTGACGGCGGCCGGAGTGGCGGCCGAGGAGATCGACGTCGTCGTGCTCGCGACGTCGTCGCAGATGGTGCTCGGCCCGTCGGCGGGCGCCGTCGTCGCCACCGAACTCGGCATGGACGACACCGCTGCCTACGACATCTCCGCCGGCTGCGCGGGCTTCTGCTATGCCCTCGGCGACGCCGCGAACCTGGTGCGCTCCGGTCAGGCCCGCAAGGTCCTGGTCATCGGCGTGGAGCGCCTGTCCGATCTGCTCGACACCTCCGACCGCAGCTGCGCGTTCATCTTCGCCGACGGCGCGGGCGCGGTGGTCGTCGGCGCGGCCGAGCAGGAGGGGATCGGCCCGGTCGCGTGGGGCTCGGACGGCAGCCGGACCTCGGCGATCAAGCAGGACAAGGACTTCCTCGAGTACTTCGCCGAGGTCGCCGAAGCGGAGGCCAACGGTGGCACCTCGGTGCGCCCCTACATCCGGATGAACGGGACCGAGGTGTTCCGCTGGGCCGTGACGTTCCTGGAGAAGGCGTGTCGGGCGGCGCTCGACAACGCCGGCGTGGCGGCGGCCGACCTCGACGCGTTCGTCCCGCACCAGGCCAACATCCGGATCACCGACGCGCTCGTGCGCACTCTCGGACTGCCCGAATCGGTGGCCGTCGCGCGCGACATCGTCGAGACCGGCAACACCAGCGCCGCCTCCATCCCGATGGCGATGGAACAGCTGCTGCGCTCCGGTGGCGCGAAGCCGGGCGATACCGCGCTGCTGCTGGGCTTCGGCGCGGGACTGGCCTACGCGGGTCAGGTCGTGCACCTGCCGCCCCTCGCCTGAGCGGTCCTCAATCCACCAGCGCGCGCAGGTATCGGCGACGGTAAAAGCGCTGGGCCAGTAGCAGTATCGGGAACACCGCGCGCCAGTAGCCCGCCTGCGCGGGTCTGGTCAGCGACCGCAGCGTGAGGACCACGGTGCCGTCGGGGCGCCGGTGCACCACGAAGGCCTCCTCGCCGGTCACCGGGTGGCCGGGCAGGGTGCCGTAGGCGAATCCGCACCGGTCGCCGGTGTCGACGACCGCCACCACCCGCACCGGCTCGTGCACGCGGAGCGGGCCGATGCCCGCGGTGATCCGGTAGTCGGCGCCCGTCGCCACGGGAGTGTCGGGCGCCACGCGAAAGCCGCTGCGGCGCTTGACGCCCCAGCGCAGGATGGTCTCGGTCGCAGCGGTCCAGGCACGATCGCCGTGCCCGATCACCACCGATGTCTCGAACCGGCGGAACCCGGGGAGTTCCGCCGTCCAGGAGTGCTCGGCGGGGCAGGTCGCCCCCGCCGGGTGATAGGTGAGTGCCTCGGGCATAGGGTCGACGATAAGCCTCGGCGCCCGCCGCCGTGGGGTGGTCAGGCGGTCGGCTGCGGGGTGCGTCCGGCTCGCTTCTCGGTGACGGGGATCGCGTAGGCGGCGCCGTCGCGAATGCCGAATTCGAACCGGCACGGGAACAGTGAGGGTAGGCCGGTGGAGCGTAGGTCGTAGTTCGCCGCCAGGGTCTGCATCGCCCAGTTCTGCAGCGAATCCGGCAGCCGCAGGGTGGTGCCGTCGACGCAGGAAACATAGGCGTGTGTCCGCTCGCCGTCGACGGGAAGCGGGTTGCGCAGACCGACCGCGCCGATTTCCAGAATTCGTCCGGCGTTATGGGCAGAAGCGACGCTCGGCAAATCCAACTCGATGTCGTCCATGCCGGAAACGGTAACTCGGCAACTATTCAGGGAACACGGAAATCGAGTGCCCTTGACCGAACTTCGCAAAGTCACTCCGATCCGCCGGACGGGCAGTCCGCCCGGCGGATCGCGGGCGCGCTAGCGCAGGGTGACGGCCGGGAAGTCGACCGGCACGCGCAGCGCCACGTTCACGTAGTTGGTGAACAGATTCAGTGCCACGTGCGCGATGAGTTCGACGATGTCGGCATCGGTCCAGCCCAGTGCGCGCGCTCGGTCGAGCTGCTCGTCGCTGACAGCTCCGCGCTGCTCGACCAGCGCCAGTGCGAGGCCGAGCAGTGCGGCGGTCTTGGGGTCGTCGGCCTCGCCGACCTGTGCCGAGGCCAGCGCCGCGGTGGACAGCCCGGCCTTGCGGCCGAGGCCGGTGTGCGCGGCCAGGCAGTATTCGCAACTATTGCGATTGGCCACGGCTACCGCGATCTGTTCGGTCAGTGCCGGGCCGAAGGTGCCGTCGCCGAGTGCCTGGAACGATCCCCACATACTGCGCAGCGCCGCGGGCGAATTCGCCACCGCCCGGAACATGGCCGGGGTGGTCCCGAAGGCGCCGTCGATCTGATCGAGCAGCTCGCGCGTGCCGCCCGTGGTGTCGGTCCGGGCGATGAGCGAGACATGCGACATGGTGATTCCTCCGTGGTGCAGGGGTGCCGCCGGGCCGATCGGCTCCGGCGGATGCCGTGGCATGACTCCAGCTTCGTCGTCGATACGGGCTGAATGGATACGAAAAGTCCGCGATGATTACCGGATCGTCTAACTTTGAGGGATGTCTTCGGTCGATCGCCTGTCACCTCTGCTCGAACAGTTCCGAGTGCGGGCGCACGTGCTGCACACCGGACCGCTGTGCGGCGTCACGCGATTCGGTGCCGAGCAGGGGCGCGGGTTCCTGCACCTGATCCGCGCCGGCGCGCTGACGGTCGAGCATCGCGATCCGCTCGGTGCGCCGCAGCGGCTGGCGGTGGCCGAGCCGAGCGTGCTGTTCTACCCCCGGCCGCTGGCGCACATCTTCCATACCGATGCCCACGGCGATAATGATTTCGCCTGTGCCACAGTCGATTTCGATGGCGGGTCGAACCATCCCCTGGCCCGGGCGCTGCCCGCGGTGGTGGTCGTTCCGCTCGCGCGGGTCGACGGGCTCGATCAGGCGCTGGAGTTGCTGTTCGGCGAAATCGACCGGCATCGGTGCGGACATCGGGTGCTCGCGGATCGCCTCTTCGAAGTGGTGCTCCTGCAACTGCTGCGCTGGCTGCTCGACCACCCGGACGACATCGCGATGCCGCCCGGCCTGCTCACCGGGATCGCCGATCCCCAGCTCGCCCCCACCTTGCTCGCGATGCACGAAGCGCCGGGCGACAACTGGACGCTGGCGAGCATGGCCCGGCACGCCGCCATGTCGCGCAGTGCCTTCGCCGCCCGCTTCCGGGCCGTCCTCGGGCAGACGCCGCTGGACTATCTGACCGCGTGGCGGCTCACGCTCGCCCAGCTGCGTCTGCAGACCGGGCACTCGGTGAAAGCCGTCGCCGCCGAGCTCGGCTACGCCAACAGCTCGGCCCTGTCGCGGGTGTTCACCCAGCGGGTCGGCAGGTCGCCGACGGCCTGGCTGGCCGAGCTGGGTGACTGACTACTGGATCGCGAAGCGCAGCAGGGCCTGGCGGTCGCCCTGCTTGATCTTGCCCTTGCGGTCGAGTACTTCCAGCTGCCAGACCGGGCCGTTGCGGAATGCCCTGGCGATCGCGTTGGCGTTCTCCTGGCCGAGCAGGGAGGGCCAGATGTCGGCGACCGGCTGGCTGTCGGCGCCGGTGGCGTCGTAGATCTTGAACGAGACGTTGTTGGCCTTCTCGAACGAGGACCCCTTCTTGAAGGCGGCGGCGACGAACACGATCGCGTCGATGCCGGGCGGGACGTCGGCGAAGGTGACGTGCACGGTCTCGTCGTCGCCCGCGGCCGCACCGGTCTGTTCGTCACCGGTGTGCACCACCGCGCCGTTGCCCAGTGGGTTCAGGGAATCCAATCCGGCGAACCGGACCGGCTCCCCACCCTGCAACAGGACCGCGATCAGATCCAGGTCGACACCGCGCTTGCGCCGCGCGATCCCGAGCAGCCCGCCGCTGGATCCGGCCGACGGGTCCCAGCTCACCCCCACGCTCATCTTGGTGATGCCGGCGAGGTCGGCCGCGCCGTCTTCCTTCTTCAGCGTAATCACGATTCCAGGCTACGGACTGGTGGAGCGGGCTGCAGGGCAACAGAATTCACACCGACCGGTGCGCGGCCGTTTCGGGCTCCGGCTGCCGGTCCACCGCGCGTCCCGCCGCCCGTAGCGCCACGTTGGTGACGACGACGGCGACCGTGCCCGCCGCCGCGGTGGCGTACATGCCCGCGCCGGCGAGCGCGCCCACCGCCGCCGCGCACCACAGCGTGGCCGCGGTGTTCAGGCCGCGGATATTGACGCCGTCGCGCAGGATCACCCCGGCCCCGAGAAACCCGATGCCGGAGACGATCTGCGCCGCCACCCGCGTCGGATCGGCATCGGCGCCGTGAAAACCGTTGGCGGACAGGAGAACGAACAACGCGGACCCGGCGGCGACGAGCGCATTGGTCCGCAGCCCGGCCATCCGGGCACGATACTGACGCTCGATCCCGATCAGCGCACCGAGACCGATCCCCGCGCCGAGGCGGAGCAGCATTTCCAGAGTCGACATGACGACCACACCTTCCGGCGTGCGGCGGTGTCGCTCAGCGCGCGGACGCGGCGGCGATCACCGTGTGAACGAGGGACAGCACAGCTCTATGACTTCCGTCGGACACGACAACCACCTCCTCACGCGACCTCCCGGCCGCTGCCACTTCCTCGTAAGACCTTCGGCACTCCACGGCGTGAACCCGCGCACCACTCGGTGCCGGGAGCCAATCGGGGCAACCCCTTAAGCCGGGGAAACCTGTCCTGACCCGGGGCGTCTCTCGACGTTCGGGGTCGCTGGCCTGTATCCGTGAAGGAGCCTCAGCGAACGACGGCACCTTGCGCCCACCAGTAAACCCCCGGCTACCGATTCCCGCAACCCAGTTTGTGTATTTCCCGAGTTACGTTGATTACCAATATGTTTCGCAATCTACAATCAATGCGGGCAGCCGTCGCTTTCCTCGCCGGGTTCAGACGATTTTCGAGGGGTGAGATGGGCACACGCGAGTGGATTGCCGAGAAGGTGGAGGAGTCCAGGGAAGCCACCTACAAGGTGCACCTGCGGGGCGAGCAGGTGCTGGTCGTCGAGCGGACACACGGTCTCTCGCCCGCCACCGTGTTGTGCCTGGAGCGCTCGCCCGCCGATTTCACCGCCGGGGATCTGGATGCGATCTGTACGCAGGTCCCGGAAGTCGACTTCGTGGTGGGAACGCGGTCGAGTCCGATCGCGCACCAGACCTACCACCGTGCCGACATGCTCGGCATCGGGATCGGATCTCTCGGCGACCTGCTGTTCGCGCTGCGTCACGAGGATGTGGCGAGCGCGCGGACGAAGGAACGTGTCTTCGTCGAGAACGGGTTCGCCGGCCATACGGGCGTGGAGAGTTTCGGCCGGATCGCGAAGCGGGCGTACGAGATCGTGCTCCGAGCCGCGGATGCCCGGACCAGGCGGGTCGTGATCACGAAGGAACCCGAACTGTCCGCCGAGGAGGTGAGCGGCCTCGTGGCCGAACACCGCACGCTCGCCCTCGACTCCATCGCGTCGAGCAACCCCGCGACCCGGGGGTTCGGCCCCGACGCCCGCGACACGGCCTGCTCGGCGGGTGTCGCGTTGTTCACCTGGAAATCCTTCCTCGCCGACCTCGCCAGGGAGGCCGGCGTGCCGGGCGGGACACCACGCCCGCAGACCGAGTCACGGTGAGGAAGGGACGCTGTCAGCGCAGGGACTCCGGGCGGGTGATGAGGAGGGGTCGGGTGGTGCCGTGGAGGACGGCCTGGGCGACCGAGCCGAGGGTGGTGCGGGCGGCACCACCGCGGCCGTGGCTGCCGACGACGACCAGCTGGGCGCCCGCGGCGGCGGTGAGGACGGCTCTGGCCGGGCGGTCTTCGACGACGATGCGCTCGACGCGCACGTCGGGGTACTTCTCGCGATAGCCCGCCAGGCTCGCCGAGAGCTCGGCCTCGGCCTCGGCGCGCATCGTCGCCCGCGAGTCGTAGCGGAAGAACTCCGACCATGCGTGCACCGCGATCACCCGGACATCGCGTCGGCTCGCCTCGTCGAAGCCCTGCGTGATCGCGTCCGCGTCGGCGCCGGAACCGGCCACGCCCACCACCACCGCGCCGTCGGCGACCGGCGCTTCCGGCACCACGGCCACCGGGCAGGACGCGTGCCGGGCGATGGCGGTGCTGACCGAGCCGAGCAGGGTGCGCCGCAGGGCGCCGAGTCCCCGGCTGCCGACCACCACCAGCCGGGCCCGCTCGCTGCGGTCCCGCAGCACCGCGCGCGCGTCACCGACCTCGACGAAGGTGTTCACGACGAGCTGATCGGCGGCGACGAGCGCCGCCGCCTCCGCGACCACGGATTCGCCGTGAGCGTAGAGCGCCGCACCGTCGAAGAGCGGACCGCTGAGGCCGGGCCCGTACTCGATCGGGACCTCGACGGCGTAGCCGATCACCAGCGGCGCTCGATGGTGGGCGGCGTACGCCGCGGCCCAGCGCACCGCGAACAGCGACTGTGCCGAACCATCGACACCGACGACGACCGGGCGGCAAGAGTGTTCGGAAAGGGACATGACGGCCTCTCTGTCCCGTTCACCCTGCGTTCCGGGCTTCGCGCCGGAACAGGGCCGCAGGACCTGAGCGCCAGGGACTTCGGTCCCTTCGGCCCAGCGGCGCCGACCAGCGTAGGAGGGTGCCGCCCTCGGGCTGTGCGATCGCGGCGGAGGCACCGCCCGCGGCCGCGGCCATGGCGGCCAGATCGGCCGGTCCGCTGCGCGGGATCACCTGGGGGGGCAATGCCGATGCCGTCGTCGGAGACATCGATCGTTACCTCGTCGCACACCACGAGTTCCACCGCGACCGTGCTCGCCTTCGCGTGCCGCACGACGTTGCTCACCGCGGTACCCCAGCCCGCGCGCGATTCGGTCGCGGTCGGCAGCACGGTGGTCAGGACGCCGGTGACCGGTCCGTTCGCGCGCAGCGGCAGGGTGAGCACGGGCCCGAGGTCCGCGATCGAGACGGAGTCCGGCTCGTGGTCGGGGGCATCGGAGATCGCGTCCCGATCCGGTGACGTCTCCGCCGCCCACGCGCGCGACGGCGCACAATATCGGCACTGTGTTGGAGCACGCACTGCCCGGATTGCGGCAGTTCCGGAACTATCAGCGCGCCTGGCTGCGGTCGGACGTGGTCGCGGGTGTGACCGTTGCCGCGTACCTGATCCCGCAGGTGATGGCCTACGCGACCGTCGCCGGGCTGCCGCCCGTGGTCGGGCTGTGGGCCACGATCGCACCGCTGGCGGTGTACGTGCTGCTGGCGACCTCGCGGCAGCTCTCCGTCGGCCCCGAGTCGACGACGGCGCTGCTGACCGCGGTCGCGCTGGCGCCGCTGGCCGCGGGCGACCCGTCGCGCTATGCCGCGCTGGCCGCGCTACTCGCCCTGCTGGTCGGGGCGTTGTGCCTGGTGGGCGCGGTGGCCCGGCTCGGGGTGCTGGCCGATCTGCTGTCGCGTCCGGTGCTGGTCGGCTACCTGGCGGGCACCGCCGGGCTGATGATCGCCGGGCAGCTGGGGCGGGTCACCGGCGTGCCGGTGGACGGCACCTCGGTGATCGAGCAGGTGCATTCGTTCGCGGCCGGTATCGCCGCGTGGCATCCGGCGACCGCTCTGCTGGCAGGCACCGTCCTGGTCGCCCTGCTGATCCTGGCGAAGTGGGCGCCGCGGGCGCCGGGGCCGCTGCTGGCGGTGCTGGCCGCGACGGTGGCGGTGGCGGTGTTCTCGTTGCAGGACTTCGGCATCGAGGTGGTGGGGGAGGTGCCCGCAGGCCTGCCGACGCCGGGTCTGCCCGCCCTCGGGTTCGCCGATATGGCGGCCCTGGTGCTCCCCGCCGCGGGCATCGCGGTCGTCGGTTTCTCCGATAACGCGCTGACCGCACGGGCCTTCGCCGCCCGGCACGGCGAGCGGATCCAGGCCAATACCGAGCTCGCCGCCCTCGGCGCGACGAATGTGGCGGCCGCGTTCACCCACGGATTCCCGGTGAGCTGCAGCGGTAGCCGCACCACCATCGCCGACCTGATGGGCGCCCGCAGCCAGCTCTATGCCCTGGTGACCCTCGCCGCGGTGCTGATCGTGCTGTTCGGCGCGACCGGGGTGCTGGCCGAGTTCCCGATGGCGGCGCTGGGCGCGCTGGTCGTCTACGCGGCGCTGCGGCTGATCGATGTGCGGGAGTTCCGCCGGATCGCCCGGTTCCGGCGCAGCGAACTCCTTCTCGCGCTCGGCACCGTCGTCGCGGTGCTGGTATTCGGTGTTCTCTATGGCGTGCTCGTCGCGATCGCGTTGTCGGTGTTCGACCTGCTGCGCCGGATCGCGCGCGGGCACGACGCCATCCTCGGTTTCGTCCCCGGCCTCGAGGGCATGCACGACGTGGACGACTATCCCGAGGCGAAACCCCTTGCCGGACTGGTGGTGTACCGCTACGACGCGCCCCTGTGCTTCGCCAACGCCGAGGACTTCCGCAAGCGCGCGCTGGCTGCCGTCGACTGGTGGGCCGAGCGCAGCGGTGAACCCGTGCGCTGGTTCGTGCTCAACGCCGAAGCCAATGTCGAGGTCGACCTCACCGCCCTCGACGCCGTGGAGCAGGTTCGCGACGAACTGGCCGCGCGCGGTGTGGTTTTCGCGATGGCCCGGGTCAAACAGGATCTGCGCGACGACTTGGACGCGGCCGGTCTCACCGAGCGCGTCGGCACCGATCGCCTGTTTCCCACCCTGCCGACCGCGATCGAGGCCTTCCGGAAGGCCACGTAGCGGTGTCATTTCTCGGTGAGTACCTCGGCCAGCGGTCGACGCGGCGTGGGCGGACGGCGCACGTCGACGGGGGCGATGCCGATCCGGACGACGACCTGCGGGACACCGGGCCGCCCGGCCAGACCGGCCAGCAGGCGCCGGTTCGCGGCGAGTTCGGTGATATGGGTCAGCGCGCAGGTCGACAGGCCCGACGCGGTGCACTCGAGCAGCACCGCCGAGAGCGCCTCACCCGCGCGCAGCCAGTCCAGCGGGGACTCCGCGCCGGTGGTCAGCACGGCCAGGCGGGCGTGATCGTCGTCGAGATCTCCGCGACGCGCTGAGCGCCCCGGTGCCGGGAACGCGCGCGCGACGCCCACCCGGGCCAACTCGGATTCCGAGGGCAGCGCCGTGGGCGGCACGCCGTCGGGTTGGTCGGAATGTCCAGCCCACCAGCGGAGTTCGGCCTGGTATTGCCTGTCGTACTGGCGTAGTGCGCTCGCCTGCTCGGACGCGGTGGTCATCCGGGGGCGCGAGTCCTCCGGCAGCAGATCCACATCCAGATCGTGCGGCGCGACGAGTGCCCCGATGGTGGACATGACCGAGGACAAGCCGATCGGTGCCGCCATCGGCAGCCGGTCGGTGTAGCGGCGGTCGATCGCCTCCGCGCGGCGCAGTTCGCCGATCGGTGGATCGGGCCACGGCTGGAACCGGACGCGGGCCAACAGATCCGGGCGATCCGGCTCGGGCAGCCGGGTGACGTCGGTGTGCCAGTGGGCCGCGGCGAACGCGGTCCGCACATGGTGCAGCACCGCCCCGCAGCTGATCACCGCCTGGCGTCCGGTCGGGTCCGCGGCCGTCAGCCCGCGGGTGGTGTCGCGGCACAGCTCCAGGGTGGTGCCGTCGAAGATCCAACGCCACGGCTGGGTGTTGTGCACCGACGGTGCCCGGCATCCGAGCCGGATCGCCGCGCGCACCGTGGGATGGTCGGGGATCGGGAGCACCGGCTGCTCGGTCATGTCATCGAGCCTGATTCGCGATGCACGCGGCCGATACGGTCGTTGCGCCCTTTCGGCGGGGACCGAAGTCACTCATCGGCTCAGGCCGGTGGGGCGGACAGGCTGCGGGTGGCGCGGCGCTCGACCAGCAGCGGAACGAAGTCGCGGACGTGCACGTCGGCGAATCGGTCGTAGGCCGTGTGGACGGTGTCGGCGATGTATTCGGGGGCGATGCTGGGATATCGCTGCGTGAGTCGGATGACGACTTCGTCGATCTGCTGGGCTTCGTCGGTGGCCATGAGTCCATGGTCAGTGTGGGTCGATCGGGGGTCAATGGATCGCGCGGATCGTTTGCCAGATGTTGCCGGAGCGGTACCTGGTCCCGCGGGCGACCGTGGAGGTGGTCCGGTGCGCGGGGCCCGCCGGGGCACGACGATACTGGGCGGCGGGCGATCGCCGATGTCGCCACGTCGCCGGGATCCGCGCCGCACGTCAACTGAATCCGAGATCGCCGGGAGAGGTAGACCGATCATGAGCAGAATCCGACCGACTACAGCCGTCGCACTGGCCGCCGGGCTGAGCGCCTGCGTGCTCACCGCCGCGCCCGCCCTGGCCGCCGAGAACCCGACCGTGGTGCTGGTGCACGGCGCGTTCGCCGACACCACCAGCTGGGACGGTGTCGCCGCCGCCCTGCGTGCCGACGGCTATCGCGTGGTCGTGCCGGACAATCCGCTGCGCGGACCGGCCAACGACGCCGCGGCCGTCGAGCGCGCCATCGCCGGGATCGACGGGCCGATCGTGCTGGTCGGCCACTCCTACGGGGGTGCGGTGATCACCAATGTCGACGATCCCGATGTCACCGCCCTGGTCTACATCGCGGCCTTCGCCCCGGTGCCGGGCGAGCCGACCCAGCTCCTGCTCGACCCGATCCGCTTCCCCGGCAGCAGGCTGCTGCCCCCGGTCCTGCAACTCGAGCTGGTCGACGACAGCCAGGGCGTCGCGGGCAAGAACCTCGACGGCTACGTCGATCCGGCCTCGTTCCACGAGGTGTTCGCCCAGGACGTCGACGACGCGACCGCCGCCGAGATGATCGCCCACCAGCGCTCGATCGCCGTCGCCGCCAACCTGGAGCTGTCGGGTCCCGCCGCCTGGCAGCACCTGCCGAGCTGGTATCTGGTCTCCGGCCAGGACCGGGTCATCCCGCCCGCGTCCCAGCGCTTCATGGCGGGCCGGATCGGCGCCACCACGAGCGAGATCCCCGCCTCGCACGCCTCTCTCGTCGCGCAGCCGCAGGCTGTGGCCGAGGTCATCGAGCGGGCCGCCGGGAGCTGACCCGCCGACTGCCCGCGCGGCGTGGCCGGGCGGGCACTCGGGGGAGTGGCGTCAGGCCGCCATGGCCCGCCGCCGGGGTTCGATCGCCGCGGCGAGCAGGTAGCTGCCGCCGCCCGCGACGGCCAGCACCCAGTACGGGCTCGCGCCGTCGAGGAGGAGGGCGGCCGTGGAGGTGAGGGCCAGCCAGGCGCCGAGCGCGTATTGCAGGACGTCGCGGTAGGCGGCGCCGCCGGCGAGATAGAGCAGGCCGACGATCAGGCCCGAACCGGTGGGCCACAGCAGCATCTTCAGATCGTCCTGGGCCAGTGCCGAACTCAGCGCGGTGATGACGAAGAACAGCGCGCCGAACCCGACCAGCCACGACGCCGCGAGCAGATGGCCGACGACCGCGTCGGCCCCGGTGACGCCGCGCTGGGCCCGCATGGTGACGACGCTGGTGATCACCATCGCGATCAGCAGCCCCGCGATCAGCAGCGCGCTCGGCACCGCCGCGGGCAGCCGTACCAACGGATCGGCGCCGTGGGACAGGGCGTAGGCGCCGTGACCGAGCAACCAGGCCAGCCCGAAACTCAGGTAGGACGGCCGGTTGTCGAGCAGGACACGCAGGGTGGACGGTCGGGGGGCGGTTGGCGAGATGAGCTGGGACATCACGGATCTCCTGGGTGTGGGCGGAACGGATCAGGCGACGACGACGACTTTGCCGACGACCGTGCGGGACTCGGCGAGCGTCATGGCACGGGCGGCCTCGGTGAGCGGGATGCGCGCGGCGACTTGGGCGCGCAGGTCGCCACGGGCGGCGAGTGCGAAGACCTGGCCCAGGTCCTCGGTGACGCGGGCGCGGAAGGCGGCCTGGCGGCGCTTGCCCGCCCACAGATTGAAGAAGTGCGCATTGCGCTTGTTGGGCAACACGTTCCACAGCATCAGTCGCGCGAACAGCTTCAGCACGGGCAGCCGGGAATCGCCCTCGTCGTTCTTGGTGGCCGCGGTGCCGTAGGAGACCAGCGTGCCGTGCGGCGCGAGCAGCGCGAACGAATCGGCGATCCCAGGGCCGCCGATATGGTCGAAGACCGCGTCCACCCCGCCGGGGGCGAGCGCCCGAACCTGCCGCGCCACGTCGCCGCGGTAGTCCACCCAGGTCGCGCCGAGCGCGCGCACGGCCTCGGCGTGGCGGGCCGAGGCCGTCCCGATGACCTGAATTCCGCTGGCGCGGGCCAACTGCACCAGCGTCGAACCGACCCCGCCGTTGGCGCCGTGCACCAGGATCGTCTGTCCCGCGCGGACGCGGGCGGTCCGGAAGAGCATCTGCCAGGCGGTGATTCCGTTGACGACGAAGGTCTCCGCCTCGGCGGCATCGAGCGCGGCGGGCACCGGCACCAGGTCGGCCGCGTCGAGCACGGTGTGACTGGCCCAGCCGCCGATCTTGGTGAGCGCGGCGACCCGCGTGCCGATCAGCGCCGGGTCGACGTCGGTCCCGACCGCGGTGACGGTCCCGACCAGGTCGTAGCCCGGCACGAACGGGAAAGGCGGCTGGTCGTAGTACTTGCCGCGCCGCATCTGCTGTTCGGCGAAGGACACTCCGCTGGCCTCGACCCGGACAAGGGCCTGCCCGGCGGACGGCGCGGGCAGTTCGCGCTGGGTGATCAGCAGGCCCTCGGGTTCGACGCGGCCGGGCAGGACGATCTCGGTGGCGGTGATGGACATGCGATACTCCTAGTGTGTGACTGGTCAATCACTCGTTGGGTCGAAAAAATGCCCCGCGAGGGGCATCGGGGTTCAGTGGGGTTTGGGGTGGCGGATGCCCGCGGTGACGATCTGCGCCCAGGCGCTGTTGTCGCCGTCGAGCCCGAGGGTGGTGATCAGATGGCAGAGCTGGCCGAAGGCGATGAAGCGCTGGACGTATTCGTCGGCCGCGCCCGAGCGCTGCTTGGCGAGCTCGGTCACCCGGGCCAATCCGTCGCGCAGTGCCGCGCCGATCTCCGGCACGTCCGCCACGGATTGGGCGTGGACCTGCAGCATCAGCAGGCTCTTGTCGCCGATGAGCTCGGCGTAGGCGCCGCCCATGTCGTAGAGGATCTGTTCGGGACTCTCGCCGGTGGACCTCGCCGCACCGCCGGACATGGCCGCTACGATCCGGTCGAAGCACCGCTCGAGCGCCGCGACGAACAGGGCGACCTTGCCGGGGAACAGCTTGAAGACATACGCGGGCGAGATCTGAGCCGTCGCGGCCACCGTGCTGATCGGCGTGCCGTGATACCCGGTCCTGGCGAAGTCGACGATCGCGGCATCGACCACGGCATCGCGCCGCACGTCCGACTTGGAGAGGGTGGCTCCGCTCTTGCTCATGTGAGTGACTGTACACTCACTCTTTTCGGGGCGTCAATCCCTACGTGGTGACGACGTCCGTCGCCTGCTTCGGTCGTCGACCGCAGGGCGCATGATGGGAGTACGGGGTAACGGGTGCCCGCCCAGGCGGGCCCGACCGGATATCTCTGGAGGACCGATGACCGAACGGCGAGCGGGGAATCGTGGCGAAGTGCTGCGCGTCGACGGTCCACCGGGCGCCTCGGTGGCTTCCACGCATCTGGTGGTCGGCTACGACCGGCACCGGGCCGGCGAGGTCGCGCTGGGCGTCGCGATCGGCCTGGCCACCCGGCTCGACGCCCATCTGCACGTCGTCCACGTCATCGACGCCGACGATCTGCCCGACGACCCCGACGCGGCGGAGTGGGAGGACACGGTCGCCGCCATGGTCGACCGCGAACGTGCCGCCGCCTGCGCCCGGCTCGCCGAATGGCCCGGCAACTGGACCTATTACGCGCGCCGCGGCAATCCCGCGCGCGTGCTGGACGCCCTCGCCGAGACCTACGACGCGTCGATGATCGTGATCGGCGCACCCCGGCCCGGCCTGCGATCCCTCCTCGAACGCCTGCTCGGGGAGTCGGTCTCGGCCCACCTCGTCCACCACGCGCACCGCCCGGTGCTGCTGGTCCCGGCGGGACCCGGCGACTGAAGTCGGACTCCGGCCGGGTGGCTCAGCCGTCGCGGGTGCCTCGGCGTCGCTCGGCGCGGTCGGCGAGGGTTTCGACGATGCGCCGCCAGGCCGGGGAGGCGCCGGCGATGTGGGTGGTGATGAGGTGGTTCGCCGGGCGGGCGGTGTCACCGGCGTGGGCGATCTCCCAGGCGTCCAGGTCGTCGATGAGCTGGTCCAGGCGCGGATCGCGGGGGTCCCAGTCGACGGATCGGTCGCAGGCCAGCAACATCCGCGTCGTCTCCGGGTCGTCGAGGTCGGTGTTCTTCTCGCGCACGCGCTGGGGGAGGACGCGGGGGTCGATGGCCTGCAACAGGATCCAGGAGTCGCGTTCGAGCCGCACCCGCCGTTCGCTGATGCCGAGTGCGCGCATCCGGTTCAGCAGGGTCACCACCTCGGCGGGCAGGACCAGACTCTCGCCGCTGTCGAGCGCGGCGATCCGGCGGCGGTAGTCGGTGAGCTGATCGATCTTGCGCTGGAGCTCGGCGTCGATGGCGGTGACGGCGGCGGCGAACTCGGTCGGCTGGGCGTGCAGCAGCACGTCGATGCGGGCCAGCGGCACCCCGGCATCGGCCAGGGTCCTGATCCGGATGAGATCCACCGCCGCCTGTGCGCTGTAGCGGCGATACCCGGAGGCATCGCGGTCGGGCTCGGGCAGCAGGCCGACGTGGTGGTAGTGGCGCACGGCGCGCACGGTCACCCCGGCCGTCGTCGCGAGCTGGCCGATCGTGAGCACCGTTCCCCTCGGGTCGTCGAACATCGTCGGCGCCGAGTCTAGGGGCGCGCCGCCCGGTCGACGACGTCCCGGATCGCCTGGACCACGGCGTCCGGGCGATCGAAGCAGAGCCGATGGTGGAACGTGTCGGTGAGCAGGCGTTGCTCGCCGTGCGCGACCGCGCCGACCAGCGCCGCGTCCATCCGCGTCTTGGCGTCCTCGAGTTCCCGCTCGGCCGGGTCGCCGGGAACCACGGTCAGGGCGATCACCGGCACGTCCGGAAGGCCGGGCCCGTCCCGCAATTCGGCGGCGAGCGGAACCAGGGTGCGGCGTTCGGTCATGCCGGTGCGCAGCCACGCGTCGCTGCCCTTGGCGTCGAGCAGCGCGTCCCGGATCTCGGCCGGATAGTCCGTGAGCAGTTCGGCGCGCATGGCGCGCATGGCCGGGCGCAGCTCGGCGAGCTGGGCGAGATCGGGACCGAGTCGCTCGGTCGCGGCCAGGCGCGCGCCGCTGGGCACGTACTGGTCCCAGTCGCGGTGGAGGGCATCGAGCCAGACCAGCCCCGCCACCTCGCCCGGGTGCAACTGTGCGAACCGATGCGCGTAGAACCCGCCGAGGGAGTGGGCGGCGAGCACATACGGGCCGGGAATGCCCTGGGCGCGCAACAGCTCCCGCAGTTCCGTGGCGACCGCGCCCGCCGTGCGCGGGAGCGGCAGCGCGTCGCTGTAGCCGGTGCCGCCGCGGTCGTACACGACGGCGGTGGTGAACCGCGAAACCTGTTGCTGGACACCGAAGTAGTCCAGGCCGACGGCACTCGCTCCCGGCAGGAACACGACCGCGGGCCCGCCGCTGCCCGAGCGGAGCACGAAGAGGCGGCGGCCGTCGATCTCCTGGAACGCGCCGACCGGCGGGACGCGGTGCTGCGGGGAGGTGCGGAAGTTCGTCATGCGCCCACTCTCCAACCCTGACGCAGGGTCAAGGTCAACCCCGCTCCGGGATCGGGGTGCCCGCCGCGCGCAGCCGGTCCGCCAGTGTGTGACAGCGCGCCGCCAGATCCGGGGGTTCCAGCACCTCGAAGTCGTGGCCGAGCAGCAGGATCCGCATCAGCAAGATGTCGAGATCGGCAGCACCACTGAGGATTTCGCACGAATCCCGGTCGCGCTCGCGGACCACGGCGGTGGAGCCGGGGAGCTGGGCCCGGACGGTGTCGGCGGTGGCGTGGACGAGAAAGCGCGCCTGCTCGGCGTAGACCCGGCTCGCCACGCCCTCCTGCACGTAGGTCGCCGCGTCCGGCGCCGCGCGGGGGCGGAACCGCCAGGTGCGCGCGGCGACCTCGGCCATCCGGTCGACGCGAAAGCTGCGCCAGTCGGCCCGGTCGAGGTCGTAGGCGAACAGATACCAGCGCCGATCCGAGGCGACCAGGCGATAGGGTTCGACCCGCCTGCGCCGCGTCGCCCCGGCGGACGGATAGTCGAACGCCGCCTCGACCTCGTCGCGACAGGCCCTGGCCAGGGTGATCAGCACGTCGGGATCCACCGGCGTGTGCCCGGTGCCGAACGACTCCACCGACCCGGTCAGCGCGCGCACCTCGTGCCGCAGCCGGGTCGGCAGCACCCGGTCGAGCTTGGTCAGCGCGCGCAACGCACCGTCGCCGGTGACCGCCCCGCCCGCGCCGACCAGCAGGGAGACGGCGGTGGCGATCGCCTCCTGGTCGTCGAGCAGCAGCGGCGGCAGGTCCTGGCCGGGACCGAGCTGGTACCCGCCGCCGACCCCGTGTCCGGCCCGCACCGGATAACCGAGCGCGCGCAGCCGCTCGATGTCGCGCCGCACCGTGCGCGGGGTGATTCCGAGCCGTTCGGCCAGCTCGGGGCCGGTCCATACCTGCCGTTGCTGAAGCAGTCCGAGCAGGGTGAGTACCCGTTCGGTCTGCCCTCGTTCGTGGTCCGCGGTCGTCATCTCGTCAGCCTGTCAGCAATAGCGGACCTGATCTGTCCGCTATTGCTGTCAGAGTAGGCGAAGCGAATCAGCCGAACGAAAGGGAGCAACCCGATGAGCCGCCATCTCCAGATCACCTTCGACGCCGCCGACCCGAAGGCGCTGTCGACCTTCTGGCGCGAGGTCCTCGGCTATGTGCACCCCGGCCCGCCCGGTGTCGAGCTGCCCGAGGGCGCGGATCCGCTGGCGGCCTGGGACGACTTCCTCGCCCGGATCGGCGTGCCGGAGGATCAGCGCAACACCCGCTCGGCGATCGAGGACCCGGACGGACACGGCCCGCGAGTGTTCTTCCAGCGGGTGCCCGAGGGCAAGGTCGCCAAGAACCGCGTCCACCTCGACGTGCGCGCGGCGCCGGGGCTGCAGGGCGACGAGCGGATGGCTGCCCTGGAAGCCGAGTGCGAACGGCTCGTCGCGCTGGGCGCGACCCGCCTGCGCCGCTTCGAGCCCGAGCCGCCGATGAGCGCGGGATTCATCGTGATGGCCGACCCCGAAGGCAATGAATTCTGCCTCGACTGACGGGAGCCGTGTGCCGGGCCGACGCGGCCCGGCGGCGGGTCAGCGACTGATGATCGGTACCAGATAGGTCCGCGCGAACGCGTCGAGTTCGTCGTCGGTGCGCAGCGGGAGCAGGCCGGTCGGCGCCAGGATCATCGAGTGCACCACGCGGCACAGCACCTCGGCGCGGGCCAGCAGGTCCGGCGTCTCGGCCAGCAGCCCGGCGGCGATCGCGTCCCGGAGCATCGATTCGGTCGTCAGGATCGACATCGTGAAGGTCGACGCGCTGTCGGTGGTGAGGTGCGGCATCACCCGGTCCGGTTCCAGGACCAGCAGCCGCTGCACGAGCGGGTGCTCGCGCCACCGGCCGATGACGGTCACGAGGATGTCGGCGACGAGGTCGTCGAGGTTGTCGTGCCTGCTCGGCAGGCTCCGCAGATCGGCCAGCACGCGCGCGACCTCCCGCGCGAACACCGCGGTGACCACGTCGTCGCGGGAGCCGACCCGGCGATAGACGGTCGCCCGGTCGACCCCGGCCTGGCGGGCGATGTCCTCGATCGTCGTCTTCTTGACGCCCACCTGTTCGAACTGGACCAGCGCCGCGTCGAGGATGCGCGCCGCGGCGGAATCGTCGGTTTCCGGGGTGTTCGTCGAGGTGGGGGACGCCGCGGTCATGTCGACCACGGTAGCAACTCGGCGCCCGATGCAACATATCCACACAATTTGTTGCTGCAACATTGCAATCATTTGTGTTGCATCGTACGGTTGAGGCATGGCTCACTCCGCTGACGCAACGAGGCGTCATCACCGCGAGGAAGCGCACGCGATCCACGCACGCGACGTGCACTTCGACTTCGGTGATGTGCCGATGCACTACATCCCGGGCGAGGTCTTCGCGACCCACGTCATCAATGTCATGCACCTGGTGCTGCCGGAAGGCGAACGGGCGATGGCTCGAGCGCTGGCCGAGGCGCTGCCCTACATCGACGACCAGCGGCTGCGCGAGGAGGTGCAGGGCTTCGTCGGTCAGGAGACGATGCACGCCAGCAGCCACGCCGGCGCGCGCGATCACCTTCAGGCCCTTGGCCTCGACGTCGACTCGATGGTGCGGACCTTCGCCTGGTTCGTCGATCGCATCCTCGGCGACCACGGCCTCACCGGCCGGGCGAAGGAGGAATGGCTCAAGGAACGGCTCGCGCTGTTCGCCGGGATGGAGCACTACACCGCCGTCATCGGTGAATGGCTGCTGGAGAACGACACCTTCGAAGACCTCGGCATGGATCCGACCATGCTCGATCTGATCCGCTGGCACGGCGCCGAGGAAGTCGAACACCGCAGCGTGGTCTACGACGCGTACATGTATGTCGACGGCGGCTACGTGCGCAAGGCGCGCACGGCGGTGGCGGCGAGTGTGTCGCTGCTGGCCACCTTCCTGGTCTCCTCGGCCTACCTCTACGCCAAGGACCCCGCGCCGCACAAGGGTCCGTTCTGGCCGGTGCAGCTGGCCCGGGCGACCGCGCGCGGCATCGTGCCGAATTTCGGCCTGTTCCTCAGCGAGATCCCGCGCTACCTGCGGCCGGGCTTCCATCCCTCCCAGCTGGGGCCGATGGATCGCGCGCTGCGCTACCTCGCGCATTCGCCCGCCGCCCGCGCGGCCGCGCGGTGACGGCCACGGTGACTCCGATGGCGGAGCGGTACACCCCGCCGGTCGCCCTGCGGGCGATCGGCGCCGTCGCCGACGGCTACCGGCAGCTGTTCGTCGCGGGCCGCGCGGCCTCGCTGATCTCGCGACCTAATCCGGTGCGGCACGACGACTTCGAGATCGCGGTGACCGTCGCCGGGATCGAGTCGGTAGCGGTCGATGTCCGCAGCCTGACGCTGACCTCGCCGACCGGCGCACCGCTGCCGCCGTGGCGGCCCGGCTCGCACCTCGACATCGTGCTGCCCTCGGGAGCCCAGCGTCAGTACTCCCTGTGCGGTGACCCCGACGATCGCCGCCACTACCGGATCGCGGTGCGCCGCATCGCCGACGGCGAGGGCGGCTCGATCGAGGTGCACGACCGCTTGGCGGTGGGCGACACGCTGCGAATTCGTGGTCCGCGCAACGCGTTCGACTTCATCGCCGCGCCGTCGTATCTGTTCGTCGCGGCGGGCATCGGCATCACCCCGATCCTGCCCATGGTCCGGGCGGCGGCTCGCGCGCGGGCGCGCTGGCAGCTGGTCTATCTGGGCCGCTCGCGGGCGACCATGCCGTTCCTCGACGAACTGGCCGCCCTCGGCGGCCGGGTCGACATCCGTCCCGACGACGAGTTCGGCACCCCGGATGTGGGCGCGTTGATCGGCCGGGCCACCCCCGGCGCGGCGATCTATGTCTGCGGTCCGCCGCCCGTCCTCGACGCCGCGCACCGGCACGCCTTCACCGTCAACCCGACGGGATCGCTGCACACCGAGCGTTTCTCCGCGCCGCCGGTGATCGACGGCAGGGAATTCGAGGTGACGCTGGCCCGGTCGGGCAGCACGGTCCGGGTCGGCGCCGACGAGACCGCGCTGGCGGCCATCACCCGGGTGCGGCCGGACGCGCTGTATTCGTGCAGGCAGGGGTTCTGCGGCACCTGCAAGGTCGCGGTCCTGGCCGGCGAGGTCGACCACCGCGACCGCAAACTCCTCGACGCCGAGCGCGGCGATCACATGCTGACCTGCGTTTCCCGCGCGGCAGGCGAATCCCTGGTCCTCGATCTCTGAGCAGGGCACGAACGAGAAAGGTCGTCCATGGGGCGAACAACACTCCCGTCGGCAACACCCACGCCCGCCGAACCCGCGCGCGATGATGCGACCTTCGACGTCATCTCACCCGCGACCGGCGCCGTCGTCGGCAGCTATCCGATCCGCACCCCGGCCGAGGTCGCGGCCACGGTCGCCGACGCCCGCCGGGCCGCGGACTGGTGGTCGCGGATCGGCTTCGCCGAGCGAGCCCGCCGACTGGATGCCTGGCGGGGCGAGATCACCCGGGGGCGAGCCGAACTCGCCCAGCTCATCCACCAGGAGATGGGCAAACCGCTCGCGGACGCCCGGCTCGAGATCGCGATGGCGCTCGAGCACCTGGCGTGGGCGGCGGGCAACGCGCGGCGGGTGCTCGGCCCGCGCGCGGTGCGGCCCGGCCTGCTCGCCGTGAATCAGGAATGCACGCTCGAGTACCGCCCGTTCGGGGTGGTCGGGGTGATCGGCCCGTGGAACTACCCGGTGTTCACCCCGCTGGGTTCGGTGTCGTTCGCGCTCGCGGCGGGCAACGCGGTGGTGTTCAAGCCCAGTGAGTACACCCCGGGCGTCGGGCACTGGCTCGCCGGCCGGTTCGCGGCCGTCGTGCCGGAACAGCCGGTGTTCCAGGTGATCACGGGCCTGGGGGACACCGGTGCGGCCCTGTGCCGGTCCGGGGTCGGCAAGATCGGCTTCACCGGATCCACCGCCACCGGCAAGCGGGTGATGGCCGCCTGCGCGGAGACCCTGACGCCGGTGCTGATGGAACTCGGTGGCAAGGACGCGCTGATCGTCGATGCCGACGCCGACCTGGACGCGGCCGCAGACGCCGCGGTGTGGGGCGGCATGTCCAACGCGGGCCAGACCTGCCTCGGCGTGGAGCGCGTGTACGTCCACACCGACGTCTACGACGAGTTCCTCCCGAAGCTCCTCGCCCACGCGCGGAAGCTGCGCGCGGGCACGGGTGCGGCGAAGATCGGGCCGATCACGATGGGCAAGCAGATCGCGATCATCCGTCACCACATCGAGGACGCGCTGGCTCGCGGGGCACGCGCCCTGCTGGGTGGTGCCGACGCGATCGACGGGCAGTTCGTGCAGCCCACCATCCTGGTCGATGTCCCCGAGGACGCGGTCGCCGTCACCGAGGAGACCTTCGGCCCGACGCTGACGGTCGCGCGGGTGCGGGATATGGACGAGGCGATCGAGCGCGTGAACGCCGGCCCCTACGGCCTCGGCAGCACGGTCTTCTCGCGCCGCAACGGCAGGCGCATCGCCGACCGGATCCGCGCGGGCGGCACCTCCATCAACGCCTATGTCGCCCATGCCACCATCGCGCGCCTGCCGCTGGGCGGCGTCGGCGACTCCGGCTTCGGTCGCGTGCACGGCGAGGACGGACTCAAGGAGTTCACCTACGCCAAGGCCACCACCCGGCAGCGTTTCGCCCTGCCGTTGGCCCTGACCACATTCACCCGCGGCGAGACCACCGACGCGATCGTCGATCGCCTGGTCACTGCGCTGCACGGAAGGAATCGGTAAACCATGGCACCAACCGAACACCGTCACATCGTCGTGATCGGTGCCGGATTCGGCGGCATCGGCCTCGCGATCAAGCTGCGCGAGGCCGGCTTCGACGACCTCGTCGTCCTCGAACGCGCCGCGGATCTGGGCGGAACCTGGCAGGCCAACACCTATCCGGGGTGCGCGTGTGATGTGCCCTCGCAGCTCTACAGCTATTCGTTCGCGCCCAATCCCGATTGGTCGCGGACCTACGGCAAGCAGTCGGAGATCCTGGCCTACATCCGGTCGGTGGCGACGAGATTCGATGTCGTCCGGGATATCCGGTTGAACACCGAGCTGCTCGAGGCTCGCTGGGACGAGGCCCGCTCACTGTGGCGTCTGGAGACCTCGCAGGGCGCACTGACCACCGACTACCTGATCTCGGCCACCGGGGTCTTCGCCGAAGCCAAGTACCCGACGCTGCCGGGGGTGGAAACCTTCGCGGGCGCGACGTTCCATTCCCTGCACTGGGATCACGACCACGATCTCACCGGTGAGCGAGTCGCGGTGATCGGCACCGGCGCCTCGGCGGTGCAGTTCGTGCCCGAGATCCAGCCGAAGGTGGCCGCGCTCACCGTCTTCCAGCGTTCCGCGCCCTGGATCGTGCCCCGGATGGACCGGCCGACGCTGGCGGTGGAGCGCTTCGCCCTGCGCCGGATTCCACTGGCGGGCAAGGTTATTCGCGGCGCCTGGTACACCGCGATCGAGGGCTTCGGGCTGGTCGGCTTCGTCGACAAGCGCTTCCGGCACCCCTATGAGCTGCTCGGCCGCTGGCAGCTGCGTCGCCAGGTGCGGGATCCGGAACTGCGCGAGAAGCTGACGCCGGACTACATGATCGGCTGCAAACGCGCGATCTTCGCCGACGCCTACCTGCCCGCCCTCGACAAGGACAATGTCGAGGTGGTGACCGACGGCATCGCCGAGGTGCGCCCGCACTCCATCCTCACCCGCGCCGGAGTCGAGATCCCGGTCGACACGATCATCTACGGCACCGGATTCGAGCCCGCGCCTTCGTCCTACGACCGGATCGTCGGCGGCGACGGCGTATCCGTGGGCGAGGTCATGCGCAAGCACCGGCGGACCTATCTGGGCACCGCCGTCGCCGGGTTCCCCAACCTGTTCCTCACCCTGGGTCCGTTCGGCGCGGCGGGCAACCAGTCGGCGATCTTCATGATCGAGTCCCAGATCGCCTACATCGTCGACGCGGTGAAGACCCTGCGCGACAAGGGAGCACACCGGGTCGAGGTCCGGCAGCAGGTCCAGGACGCGTTCGTCGAGGAGATGCATCGGCGCAGCGCCGATACGGTGTGGCTCACCGGCGGCTGCGACAGCTACTACACCACCCCGGACGGGCAGAACGCCGGGCTCTATCCGAACTGGAGCTTCGAATACCGCAGGCGGACCAGCGCTTTCGATGCCGAGTCCTACGAAGTGAGTGCCTGATGGACATCACCGCGCTCCATCCGCTGAGCCTGCTCACGCGCCGGTCCTACGACGTGCGCGACAAGACGGTGCTGATCACGGGCGCCGGGCAGGGAATCGGCCTCGAACTGGCCAGGATCCTCTCTGCCCGCGGTGCCTTCGTGGTCGTGGTCGACATCGATGAGATCGGCGCCGAGGTGACCGCGGGCGAGCTGGGGCCTCGGGCCCTGGCGATCACGGCCGATGTCAGTGACCGCGCGGCGATGGTGGCCGCGACCCGGCTCGCGGTGGACACCTTCGGCCATCTCGACGTCGTCGTCGCCAACGCCGGGGTGACGCCTGCGCCCGCCACCGTGCGCACGATGGACCCGGCCGATTTCGACCGGGTGATGGCGATCAACCTCGACGGCTGTTTCAACACGGTCCATCCCGCCCTCGACCACATCGTCGCGGCGCGGGGGCACGTGGTCGTCGTCTCGTCGTGCGCGTCGTTCGCGCCGGGCATGGCCGGGTCGCCGTACATGATGAGCAAGGCCGCGGTCGAGCAGTTCGGGCGCGCGCTGCGGGTGGAACTCGCCGCGGCGGGCGCCAGCGCGGGCATCGCCTACTTCGGTGTCGTCGAGACCGAGATGACCCACGCCATGCTCGACCGCGACGACCTCGGCCGGGAACTGGACGAGATGCTGCCGTGGCCGCTGAACGTCCGCATCACCGCGACACACGCGGCCACCGTGATCGCCGACGGCATCGCCCGCCGCGCGGCCCGGACCATCGCCCCCAGCGGGTGGGAGCCGTACGCGCTGCTGCGCGGCGCGGTCAATGTGGTGCTCGACGCGCAGCTCGCGGGCAGCGGCAAGGTCAAGGACCTGCTCGACCGGGTCGAGCGGCGGAGCGGCCGATGACCGCGTCGGGGCGGGGATCGTTGCGCACCAGGGCCGCTCGGCTGCTGGCCGAACGCACGGTCAAGCCGTTGGCCGCCGCGCTGCCGGTCAACACCGCCACCCTGCCGGTGGCCCGGCTGGCGATCGATGCCGCGATGCGGGTGGTCGGGCCGAGCCTGGCGGGCACCTCGGTGGAGCGCGTCGACGACGGCCCGGTCCGCGGGGAGCTGGTCACCGGGCCGAAGGCCGACCGCACCGACGCGGTGATCCTGTACGTGCACGGCGGCGGTTTCGTCGCGGGCTCGGTGGCGGCGTATCGCGGTGTGGCGTCGCGCCTGTCGACCACGAGTCGCGCCCGGGTCTTCGTCGTCGACTATCGCCTGGCGCCGGAGCATCCGAGCCCGTGCGCCCAGCTCGATGTGGCGCGGGCGTATCGGTGGCTGCTGCGGCGCGGGTTCGCCCCGGACCGGATCGTGCTCGCCGGCGACTCGGCCGGGGGATTCCTGGCCGCCGATCTCGCCCTCGCCAACGCCCGCCTGCGACGTCGCGGACCGGCCGGGCTGGTGCTGTTCTCGCCGATGGCCGACCTCGGCCTGCGGATCGCCCGCACCGGTGTGCGCAGCCGGGACGGGGTGATCTCGTACACGCTGTCGGCGAAAGCGCTCGCCCACTTCACCAGCGAGCATCTCGAACTGCGGCCGGAGCGGGGCATGACGCTGCCGCCCACCCTGATCCAGACCGGTGGGGCGGAGTACTTCGCCGCCGACGCCATCGAACTGGCCGAGCGCCTGCGGCAGGTCGGCGGGGTGTGCGAACTCCAGGTCTGGCCCGATCAGATGCACGTCTTCCAGGTCATGCCCGCACTGGCGCCCGAGGCCCGTTTCGCCTTCGGCGCCGCGGGCCGCTTCATCACCTCCCTGCTCGCTCCCGACACCGCCACCGCGGTCTGAACCACGGAAGACCTCCATGTCGACACCACGTTTCGAAACCCTCTGTGCCGCCTTTCAATACAACGCCACCATCGATCCCGACGCCGTCGCGTTGCGCACTCCGGGGAATACCCACACGCTGACCTGGCGTGAATACGCCGACGGCGTGCGCGCCGCCGCGGCGGGCCTGGCGGCGCTCGGCGTCGGCCGCGGCGACACCGTCGCGCTGATGATGAGCAATCGCGTCGAGTTCTATCCGCTCGAAGTCGGCGCCCAGCACGTGGGCGCGACCTCGTTCTCGGTCTACAACACCCTCTCCGCCGAGCAGCTCGCGCACGTCCTCGGCAACGCGGGCGCGCGCGTGGTGATCTGCGAGCCGCAGTACGTCTCGCGGCTGCGCGCGAGCGGCGTGCCGCTCGATCACCTCGTCTGTCTCGACGAGCCGGTCGAGGGCACGGTGCCGGTGGCCGAGATGATCGCCGGTGGCGCTGTGGATTTCGACTTCGACGCGTCCTGGCGGGCGGTCGAGCCCGCCGATGTGGCGACGCTGATCTACACCTCGGGCACCACCGGCAACCCGAAGGGCGTCGAGACGACGCACGCGAACCTGATGTTCCAGGCCTACGGTCTCGGCGATGTGCTCGGGTTCGAGTTCGGCGATTCGATCACCTCGTTCATGCCGAGCGCCCACATCGCCGACCGGCTCACCGCGCTCTACCTCCAGGAGGTGTTCGGCACCCAGGTCACCACGGTGTCGGACCCGAAGCTGATCGCGGCCGCGCTGGCGGATCTGCGGCCGACCATCTGGGGTGCGGTGCCCCGGGTGTGGGAAAAGCTGGCGGCCGCGATCGAATTCGTCGTCGCGAACGAGCCGGACGAGACACGCAGGCAGGGTATGCGGTGGGCGCTGGCGGTGGGGGCCGAGCGCAGCGAATACCAGCTGGCCGGGCAGCCGGTTCCCGACGACGTCGCCGCCGAATGGGCCAAGGCCGACGCACTGGTGCTCTCGAAGCTGCGGGCGAAGCTGGGTTTCGATCGCCTGCGCTTCGCGCTGTCCGGCGCCGCCCCGATCCCACCGCGCACGCTCGGCTTCTTCGCCGGGCTCGGGGTGCCGATCTCCGAGATCTGGGGCATGTCGGAACTGTCGTGCATCTGCAGCGTCAGCCCGCCGAGCGAGACCCGGCTGGGCACGGTCGGGCGACTGCTGGCCGGCATGGAATCGCGCATCGCCGAGGACGGGGAACTGCTCGTCAAGGGGCCGTTGGTGATGAAGGGCTACCGCGGCGAACCGGAGAAGACGGCCGAAGCCGTCGACGCCGACGGCTGGCTGAGCACCGGTGACGTGGTGACCGTCGACGACGACGGCTACCTGCGGGTGGTCGACCGCAAGAAAGAACTGATCATCAACGCCTCCGGCAAGAACATGTCGCCGACGACGATCGAGCACGCCATCAAGGCCGCGACGCCGTTGATCGGTGCCATGGCCACGATCGGCGACGGCAGGCCCTACAACACCGCGCTGATCGTCCTCGACGCCGAGAGCGCCGAACCCTATGCGGCACAGCACGGTCTGCCCGACGCGTCGGCCGCGGCACTGGCCGCGAATCCCGCCGTGCGCGCGCAGATCGCCGCGGGCGTGGCGGCGGGCAACGCCGCGCTGTCGCGGGTCGAACAGGTCAAGCGCTTCCGGATCCTGCCGGTGTTCTGGGAAGCCGGTGGCGACGAGGTGACACTCACCATGAAGCTCAAGCGGAAGGTGATCGCCGAGAAATACACGGCCGAGATCGCCGAGCTCTACGCCGACAACCCGCCCGTCGAGGTGCTGGAACCGGCCTGACCTGTCGTGGGGGGGGGCGCCCCCGCCCCGCCCCCCCCGCGCGGGGGCCCGGGGG
>NZ_JBCGFB010000017.1:36214-75192 GCF_038752175.1 Nocardia sp. No.11
CGGGCCCGCCGCACGGTCAGGGCAGCACGTTGGGGATGATCTGGGGCGCCTGCTGGGCGACCAACGTGCCCAGGTAGGCGCCGGCGTAATAGCCGGCGTAGGTGCCGACCACCCCACCGACGATGCCGCCTGCGACCGCGCCGACCGGGACGCCGAGTCCCGCGGTGGGGACCGCCAGCGGGGTGGCCAGCGCCGCTCCGCCCGCCGCGCCGAGGCCGGCGCCGGCGATGCCGCCGATCACCTGACCGGCCGTCGAGCCGAGGAAGGTGGCGTTCTCGATCGGGCTGGCGATCGGCGCCGCCGTGGCGATCGGCCGGGTATCGGCGACCGGGTGCGCGGTGGCGAACTCGGCGGTGTCGCGCTGGTTCGCGCCGAGCGCGAGTTCGTCGCCGACTGGGGAAACCGACTGCGCGACAGCGTGTTCTTCGAGGGGCGCGACGGCGGCCACGGCTTGGACCGGCTCGGGCCGCGGTGCCGCGAATTCCGGCAGATCAGGGGTGTGCGAGACAGTCTGCACCTGCGCGGCCTGCGCCGCGCCGGGCCCGATGCCGAAGGCGATCGCCGCGGGCAGCGCCACCGCCACGGGAAGTCCGCGCAGGGCCGTGCCCCGCTTGCTCACTGCTCGATGCCGTCCAGCCACCTCGATGTCCTTCCCGAGTCCACAGTCGTCACAGGGCAGATCGCGGTCGGCGGAGCGCGCGCTACCGGGATGTGAGTCGCTTCTCTCACCCCGGGCGGCGGCTATGGCCCGACCGGGCTGCGGCGACGGGCGGCTGTTTCGGTGCCGGAGATCCGGGCATGGCCTGGTCAGAAACCACCGGAAAGCAGCGGCGGGCCGCCGAGCGAGCGGATGCCGCGCCGCTGACGCGCTGCTCGCCAGGAGACGGTCCTCGTCAACAGGAAGGCTTCGATGATGGGAAACGCCGGACCACAGCAGGGGGCTTCCGGGCCCGCTATTCCTCCCGAGTACACCCGGCCGGCGACTCCTCCGGACGAGGACCCGGACCACCCCTGCACCGAGCCGGGACCGGCGGCCGACCAGGAGGGGCCCGCGCTGCGCGGACCGACCGGCGTGCCGATCCCCGGCCCCGCCGACCTGCGCGCCCAGCACGGCGGCGCCCTGACCACCGCTCAGGGCCTGCGCGTCGCCGATACCGACCACGCCCTCAAAGCGGGCCCGCGCGGACCGGTGTTGCTGCAGGACATCCACCTGCGGGAGAAGATCACCCACTTCGATCACGAACGCATCCCCGAACGGGTCGTGCACGCCCGTGGTGTCGGCGCGCACGGGGTGTTCGTGGCCAACGGCGCCGCCGCGTCGCTCACCCGCGCCCGGTTCCTCGCCGCCGACGTGCGCACCCCGGTATTCGTCCGGTTCTCCACGGTGCTCGGTTCGCGCGGGTCGGCCGATACCGTGCGCGACACCCGCGGTTTCGCGGTGAAGTTCTACACCGACGAAGGGGTCTACGACCTGGTCGGCAACAACATTCCGGTGTTCTTCATCCAGGAGGCGATCAAGTTTCCCGATGTCATCCACGCCGGAAAACCCCAGCCGGACCGGGAGATTCCGCAGGCGCAATCCGCGCACGACACCTTCTGGGATTTCGTCACCCTGCACACCGAGGCGACCGCGCACACCTTCTGGAACATGTCCGATCGGGCGCTGCCGCGCTCACTGCGGATGATGGAGGGCTTCGGAATCCACACCTTCCGGCTGGTCGCCGCCGACGGCACGACCAGCCTGGTGAAGTTCCACTGGAAGCCACGCCTGGGCGTGCACTCCATGCTGTGGGAGGAAACCCAGCTGACGGCCGGATTCGATCCCGACTTCCATCGCCGGGACCTGGCCGACGCCATCGCGGCGGGAGCGGCCCCCGAATGGGATTTCGGGGTGCAGGTCTTCCCCGACACCCCCGATCACCTCTTCGACGGCATCGATCTGCTGGACCCGACCAAGATCGTGCCGGAGGAGCTCGCGCCGGTGCAGGTGATCGGGACGCTGCGGCTCACCGCGAATCCGGTGAACTTCTTCGCCGAGACCGAACAGGTCGCGTTCTGCCCCAGTCATCTGGTGCCCGGCATCGAGGTCACCGACGACCCGCTGCTGCAAGGCCGGTTGTTCTCCTACCTCGACACCCAGATCAGCAGGCTCGGCGGGCCGAATTTCGCCCAGCTGCCGATCAACACCCCGCATACCGCGGTCGACGACATGTTCCGCGACGGCATGCACCAGACCGCCGTGCACCCCGGCATCGCGCCGTACAAACCGAATTCGCTCGGCGGTGGCTGTCCGTACGCGGCGACTCTCGCCGACCGGGCCTACACCGAGACGCCGACGCCGATCCCGCCGCCGGCCGCCGAGCTGCGGACCTCGGCGACGAGCGCCGGGGCGGTCTCCTTCGCCGACCACTACTCGCAGCCGCGGATGTTCTATCGCAGTCTCACCCCGGGCGAACAACAGCACCTGGCCGACGCCTTCGCCTTCGAGCTCGGAAAATGCACGTCGACGGCCATCCAGCGGCGCGGCCTGCAGATGCTGGTCGACGTCGACGACGAGCTGGGCGGCTACGTCGCTGCGCAGCTCGGGCTCGACACTCCGGCGCCGGATGTCGACGACCGGGTCGAGCTCGACCCGAGTCCGGCACTGTCGCAGCGACGCGGCGCGTTCCCGGTCGACGGCCGCACCGTCGCGGTGCTGGTGGACGACACGGCTTCCGCGGCGGCGCTCGAAGAGGTCCGCGCCACGCTCACCCAGGCCGGGATCCGGCCGTTCGTGGTCGCCGCGCACGGCGGCGAGATCGACGGTGTGCCGGTGGCGCGCACGTTCGCGACGATGCGATCGGTGGAGTTCGACGGTGTCGTCGCGCTGGCGGGTCCCGACGACGACCGGGTCGACCTGCTCATCGAGGAGATGTGGCGGCACGGCAAGGCGATCGCCGCCGTCGGGACCGCCGCATCGATCCTGGAGCGCACCGGCGTCGACCCCGACGCCCCTGGTGTGACCGTGGCCGAGGCGGTCCCGGCCATCGAGGCACTGCTGACCGACCTGGGCGAACACCGAGCGTGGACGCGGATCGATCCGCCGGCATTCCCACGCTGACCACCGCGCAGGAGGTGCGCACGATGGACCACACCACCGCCCCGCTGCTGGCCGCCGTCGCCGAGTACCACGGGCTGGGCCGCTACGGATTCACCCCGCCGGGGCATCGGCAAGGACGCGGAGTGGACGACCGGGTGCTGGCCGCGCTCGGCGTCGACGCCTTCCACAGCGACATCCTCGCCGCCCCGGGGCTCGACGATCGGCTGGCCAGGCACCACGTGCTGGCCGAGGCCGAGGAGCTCATGGCCGACGCGGTCGGCGCCGACGCCGCCTTCTTCTCCACCTGTGGGAGTTCGCTGTCGGTGAAGGCGGCCATGATGGCCGTGGCGGGCGGCCACGACGGCGGCCTGCTGGTGGCCAGAGACAGCCACAAATCCGTGGTCGCCGGGCTGATCTTCTCCGGGGTGCAACCGCACTGGATCACCCCGCGCTGGGATGCCGAGCGACACCTGTCGCATCCGCCCTCGCCCGAGCAGGTCGAGCAGGCCTGGCGGGCGCATCCGGACGCGGCGGGCGCGGTGATCGTCAGTCCCAGCCCCTACGGCACCTGTGCCGACATCCGGGGGATCGCCCGGGTGTGCCACGCGCGCGGAAAGCCGCTGATCGTCGACGAGGCCTGGGGCGCGCACCTGCCGTTCCATCCGGACCTCCCCACGTGGGCGATGGACGTCGGCGCCGATGTGTGCGTGGTGAGTGTGCACAAGATGGGCATGGGATTCGAGCAGGGATCGGTGTTCCATCTGCAAGGCGACCTGATCGACCCGGTGCGACTGCGCGGCTGCGCCGACCTGCTGATGACCACCAGCCCCAATGTGCTGATCTACGCCGCGCTGGACGGATGGCGAAGGCAGATGGTCGAATTCGGCCACGACCTGCTCGACCGGGCCCTGAGCTCGGCCCGCCGGGTGCGCGCCGAGCTCGCCGAGATCAGCGGGCTCACCGTCATGCACGACGAGCTGCTCGGCGTCGAGGCCTCGCACGACCTGGACCTGTTGCAGGTCCTCGTCGACGTCGCGGGCACCGGCGCGAGCGGCTACGCGGCCGCGGACTGGTTGCGCGAGCATCGCCGGATCGACCTCGGCCTCAGCGATCACCGGCGGGTCCTGGCGACGCTGTCCTCGGCGGACGACGCCGCGACGGTCGACGCCCTCGTCGACGCGCTCGCCCTGTGGCGGGCCGGGCTGAACCACCCCGAACCGCCGCGGATCCGGCTGCCCTCACCCGAGGAGTTGCAGCTGGAGACGGTCATGCTGCCGCGCGACGCCTTCTTCGCACCGGCCGAATCCGTGCCCGCCGAGCGGGCCGTAGGCCGGATCGCGGCCGAGCAGCTCACCCCGTATCCGCCGGGCATTCCCGCCGTCGTCCCGGGGGAGCGACTCGGCGAGGCCGTCATCGACTATTTGCGCACCGGCATCGAGGCGGGCTTGAACCTGCCCGATGCCGCCGACCCGCGGCTGCGCACGATCCGGGTGGTCCGGGCCGGCTCAGAGCTACCGTGCGGCCGGTGGCAGGTCACGCCACGGCGGTCAGCTCCGCGATGAGCGCGTCGATCCGCTCGCGGACGGCGTCGCGGATCGGGCACACCGCCTCACCGCCCTTGCCCGCGGGATCGTCGAGCTGCCAGGCGCGGTAGTCGACGCCGCGGAAGGGCAGTGGCGGCTGGGATCTGCCGCGACCGGGTGCTCGCGTCGGCTATCGGCAGGCTGCGGGCTCGCAGGCGTCGGCGGCGTCCACGGCGGCGCGGCGCTCGAGCAGGACGGTATCGCGCCACACCCCGTCGAGGGTCGCGATGCGTTCGCGCACCCCGACCGTGCGGAATCCGGCCGAATGATGCAGCGCGATCGCGGCCCGATTCTCCGGGAAGGCCGACGTCTGCAGCATCCACAGGCCCTCGTTGTCGGCCGCGATCACCTGCCGGTGCAGCAGTGATTTCCCGACGCCACGGCCGCGCGCGGCCACGGCGACGTAGACGGAGGTCTCGGCGACTCCGGCGAAGCCGCCGTGGCTCGATACCGGCGCGAGCGCGGCCCAGCCGACCACCTCGCCGTCGAGCTCGGCGACCCAGCGGTGCGCGGGAAGCCAGGTGGCGTCGAGGTATTCGCGAGTCGGAACCTCGGTGGCGAAGGTGGCGTCGCGGGTGGCGATGCCCTCGCCGTAGATGCGGAGCACGACGTCCCAGTCGGCGTCGGTCATCGCGCGCACGGTGACGTCGGTGGGTAGATCGGTCGGGCAGCACGGACGCGGGGTGAGCACGCCCATGACGGCGTCGGCGGCGTGCGGGAGGCCGGTGCAGCAGGCGGGATTGACGGTGACGACGGTGGATGTGCCGTGCTTGTGCACCCGGACGAACCCGACGTCGGCCAGCTTGCGGACGTGGTGGGAGACGGTCGGCTGGGAGATCCCGAGCGCTTCGGTCAGCTCGCCGACGGTGATCCCCTCGGGCCGGGTGGCGACCAGGTGCAGCAGCCGGACGCGGGTGGGTTCGGCCAGGCAGGAGAACCAGGCGGCGTAGGTGGTCGCGTCGTCGATCGACAGGGCGTCGACGCGCGGCGCGGCGGAGTCGCGGACGGAGGGCATGTCCAGGGACGTCATGCCTCCGATTATATCGACGTAGATCGATGGTTGCATCCATCGACATTCGTCGATACAGTTTGGTCATTAGATCGATGGGTGTCGATGAATGGAGTCTGTGATGACCGAACTGCCTGTTGTCGTCGTCGGAGCCGGCCCGGTGGGGCTAGCGGCAGCCGCGGAACTGCGCGAACGCGGCCTCGAACCGATCGTGTTCGAACGTGGTCCCCGCGCCGGTGCCGCGGTCGCGCAGTGGAATCACGTGCGCTTGTTCTCCCGCTGGGCAGAGCTGATCGCCCCCGCGGGTCGCCGTCTCCTCGATGGCACCGGCTGGGTGGCTCCGGCCGACGCGGACTACCCGACCGGCCAGGACTGGGCGCACGCCTACCTCGAGCCGCTGGCCGAGGCCCTGGGCGAGGCGGTGCGCTACGACACCGAGGTCGTCGGCGTCGCCCGCCGCGGCCGCGACCGGGTCGTGGACTCCGGTCGCGACACCGAACCGCTGTCGGTGCACCTGCGCCGCGCCGACGGCACCGAGGACCGGATCCTCGCCCGCGCGGTCATCGACGCCTCCGGCACCTGGACCGCGCCGAATCCGCTCGGCGGAGAAGGACTTCCCGCCCTGGGCGAGCGCGACAGCGACGCCCTCACCTACCGGGTGCCCGACGTGGAGGCCGAGCGGGCGCGCTATCGCGGCAAGCACACCGTGATCGCCGGAAGCGGGCACTCCGCCCTGACCGCGATCGTGGCCTTGGCGCCACTGGCGAACGAGCCCGGCACCCGGCTGACCTGGGTACTGCGCCGGGGTCGGACCGAGGCCACCTTCGGCGGCGGCGAGGCCGACGAGCTGCCCGCCCGGGGCGCGCTCGGCCTGCGCGCCAAGCGGGCCGTCGAGGACGGACTGCTCACCGTGGTGACCGGATTCCGCACCGCCGCGGTGGAAACGGGGCCCGACGGGCGCACCGCGCTCGTCGCCGACGACGGCCGCCGGATCGACGGCGTCGACACCGTGATCGCGCTGACCGGCTTCCGTCCCGACCTGTCCTGGCTCTCGGAGGTCCGCCTCGACCTGGACCCCGTGCTGCAGGCCCCGGTCCGGCTGGCGCCGCTGATCGACCCGAACGTGCACTCCTGCGGCACCGTCTACCCGCACGGCGTCGCCGAGCTGACCCATCCCGAATCCGGGGTGTACCTGGTGGGCATGAAGAGCTACGGCCGCGCGCCGACGTTCCTGGCGATGACCGGCTACGAGCAGGTCCGGTCCATCGCCGCCGAACTCGCCGGTGACCACGAATCCGCCGCCCGTGTCGAGCTGACCCTGCCCGACACCGGTGTGTGCGGCGGGGCCGGTGTCTTCGACGACCCCGCCGGCGCGAGTTCCGGCGGTTGCTGCGCGCCCGCGCCCGAAGTGTTCACGCTCACGGTCGGGTCGCTCTCGCGCTGACCGCCCGTGTCGTCCACTGTGACGGCCACGCGGACCGGACCGGCTGCGGCCGGTGCCGGTCTGCGGCGGCGCGTGCTGATCACGTTGTGCCTCACCGAGATCACCAGCTGGGGCATCCTCTACTACGCGTTCCCGGTGCTGTCGGTGTCGATCTCGGCCGACACCGGATGGTCGCTGCCGATGCTCACCGCGGCGTTCTCGCTGAGCCAGCTCGCCGCGGCCCTGACCGGCATCCCGGTCGGGCGCGTCCTGGACCGCGTCGGGCCACGGTCGGTCATGACCGCGGGATCGGTCCTGGCCGTGCCCGCGCTGGTCGTGGTGGCCCTGGCCCCGAATCCGCCGGTGTTCTTCCTCGGCTGGCTCGCGGCCGGGGTCGCGATGGGCGCGGTGCTGTACCCGCCCGCGTTCGCGGCGCTGACCCGCTGGTTCGGGACCGAGCACGTCAAGGCCCTGATGATCCTGACGCTGGCGGGCGGTCTGGCCAGCACGGTGTTCGCGCCACTGACCGCCGTCCTGGTCGAGCGCACCGACTGGCGTGCCACCTATCTCGTCCTCGCGGTGGTGCTGACGGTCGTCACCGTGCCCGGTCATCTGTTCGGGCTCACCGGCGCCTGGCCACCGGCGCCCGCACCAGCGACCCGGCACGACGACGACCACCGCGCGATCGCCCGCAGCCCCGCGTTCCTGGCCTTGGTCACCGCCCTGAGCCTGGGCGCGTTCGCGGCGTTCGCCGCCGTGTTCAACCTGGTCCCGCTGCTCATCGAGCGCGGATTCTCCCCGGCGGCGGCCGCGCTGACGCTCGGCCTCGGCGGTATCGGACAGGTCCTGGGCCGGCTCGGCTACCTCCCGCTGATGACCCGCACCACCCCGGCCGTCCGGATCGTCGGCGCGTTCGCCGTCACCGCGCTCGCCACCGCGCTGTTGGGTTGGGTGACAACGGTCTTCGCGCTGGTCGCGGTCTCGGTCGGCGCGGGCCTGATCCGCGGGATCATGACCCTGGTGCAGGCCACCGCGATCACCGACCGCTGGGGCGCCACCCACTACGGCCGCCTCAACGGCCTGCTGTCGGCCCCCGTGGTGATCGTGATGGCCACCGCGCCGTTCGCCGGAACCGCCCTGATGAGCTGGACCGGCACCTGGTCGGGCACCTACCTCGTCCTCGCCGCGATCGCGGCACTCGCCGCGCTGATCGCCGTCGGCAGTGTCCCCCGGACCCGCCGATTCCTGAGCGGGGTCGGCTGATCCCCGCTGGAACCGCTGTCCGGTCGCGGACCGTTGTCGACTTCGGCCGACAGATGGATCACCCCGTCGCGATGGTGCCGACCATCGGGCCGGGGCGGACCACCGGCGGTCGGTGTTCCCAGGTCCCGTCGGATCGGCACTGCTCGGGCTGCTGCTCCACGGTGGGCGGCGGGACACCACGGGGCACGCCACGCTGATCCGCGCGGTGTCCCGCGGCGCGACGTAGGTGGTGACTATGACCGTTTGCCGGGGCACCGCCGCGTCGCACACCACGTTTCGACCGCACCCGGTAGGTGTCGTCGGTGTCGTTGCGGCAGGTGAACCCGTCGCAGGCGACCCCGGGCGCGAGGTCGGCCGCGCCGCGTGCGGCGCGGCCGGTACGAGATGCGCGATGCCTGCGGCGACGGCCAGCAGTCCGGCGCGCTGCGCGGTGAGTTTCCTGTCGGGAGGCAAGAGGGGTATCGCCGCCGTCACGGTGACGCATCATTGCGGCGGCGGCTTTTCGCGTCATCCGCCGCCGCCGGGGGAGTGCCCTAGGCTGTGGACGCCGAGATCGCGTCCCAGTCAGAGGAGGCTCGAAGCTATGCCCAAGTACATGTGGCGGGTCAGCTATCTGCAAGACGGGGCCAATGGCCTACTCGCACAGGGCGGTAGCGCTCGCCGGGCGGCCATCACCGAGATGGTCCAGAGCGTGGGCGGGCACGTGGAGGCCTGCTATTTCGCGTTCGGCGACGACGATCTGTTCGTGATCGGTGACGTCCCGGACGAGGTCGCCGCCGCGGCGCTCGCGATGCGCACGGCGGCCGCGGGCGCGGCCGTGTCGCACACCGTCGGCCTGCTCACTCCCGAGCAGATCGACGCCGCCGCGGCGCTGGATGTCACCTACCGGCCGCCGGAGTAATCAGCCGAGCGCGGGTTTCCAGCCCAGTTCGGGCGCGATCAGCGTCACCGTGTCGTGCAGGATCTGCTCGTAGTCCGCGCGGTGGAACTCGTACGGCAGCTCCAGCCGCAGCTCGCTGGTCCGCGCGAGGACCGGATCGGCCCGCAACCGCTCGAGGATCTGCTCGGCGGTCCCGACGACATCGGGGGCATAGAGCACCCGCCGCTCACCCTGCGGTCCGAGGGTGCGTTCGTGGCGGCTCGCGGCATAGGTCCGGTAGCGCTCGCGGGTCGCGCGATCGGCGCTGTCGAACGGGACGAGCACCCGCCCCACGGCGACTCGCGCCGGTCGCGCCGGATCGATCCGCTCGCGGTAATCGCTGATCAGGCCCAGCTGGGCGGTCGCGAAGTCGTCGCTGCGGTCACCGAAGACGATATTGCCGCTGAGCAGATTCAGCCCGCTCTGCGCCGCCCAGCGCACCGACCGGGTGCTGCCACCGCCGTACCAGACGCGGTCGGCGAGGCCGGGACTGTGCGGCTGGAGCCGCGGCCGCTGGGTGGTGCCCGGCGAGTGGATGACGGTGTCGGCGTCGCCGAGGTAGTGGCCGCGCAGGTTCTCGACCAGCCGGGCCACCCGGCCGTAGGACAGGTCGAAGGCGCGCCAGTCGCCGTCGAAGACCAGATCGCCGATCAGCTCGGCGTGCGGTGGGGTCCCCGCGCTGAACCCCGGCTGTAGGCGGCCCTTGGACAGCACATCGGCCAGCGACAGATCCTCGGCCAGCCGGAACGGGCTCTCGTACCCGATCGGGATGACCGCGGTGCCCAGCTCCACCCGGCTGGTGCGCTGCGCGGCGGCGGCCAGGAAGACCGCCGCCGATCCCACTCCGTGCTCGAGATGCCGCTGCCGGACCCACGCGCCGTCGAACCCGAGGCGCTCGCCGTACTCGAACAGTCGCAGCGTGTCCTCGAGACCGGTGTACGGATCGTCGTCGAGGTAGTTGCCCGGGGACAGGAAGGCCAGCGAGCTGATCCGCGGCGAGCTCATCCCCGGCGCTCGAAGGGGATCTGCTCGCCCGCCTCGACGGCGATCGGCAGCCGGTTCGCCGCCGGCGGCAGCGGGCAGGTCGCCAGATCGGTGTAGGCGCACGGCAGATTCACCGCGCGGTTGAAGTCGAGCACCACGGTCCCGTCGGCCGCCGGCATCGGCACCTCCACCACCGGATTCGCCGCGTAGGTGGTCACCCCGGAGGTCTCGTCGGTGAACAGCACCGACAGATCCTCGGGGTTCTTGCCGGGAAACGCGGTCAGCCGCAACGCCGGACCGACGATCTCGAACTCGACCTGTCCCGGTGCGTCGTAGACGTGCTCGAGCCCCTCCACCGACGCGCCGACCGTCGTCGGGCGCGGTTCGTCGAAGCGCACGTACTTCCCGGTCACCACCCACTCGCGGTCCGGGGCGAACGCGGACCGGCCACGCACCACCTCGCCGTCGACGCTCAGCTCTTCGCCCTCGTCGAGCACGACCACCACCCCGTCGTCCCCGGTCGACCAACTGCCGGGCGCGTCATCGAACCGCTCCGGCGTCTCGGTCTCCGGCGCTGCCTGCGTAGCCATGTCATCGATGGAATCCGACGCGTCGTCCGATCGACAGGATTCCACTCAGCCCGAACGCAATGGGGTTCTCCAGGGGGAGGCGCGATCCGATCGGACCACGCCTGGCAACTGTCTGAGATAATCAGTCGAAATCGGGGTCCAAATACTCGATGGTCGGGGAGGGCTCCGAGGGGACGCTCACGTAGGCGGAAGTATGCTGGCTCTTATCAGGCTATTCGGGCGGCACCATCCCGGCCACCGACTGTCTGAGTCAATTGTCGACAAGTCGGGCTCGAACCGTTGACTCGGGGTCGATCACGGGTCTATCGTTCCTACTCATGCGTAGTAATACTTCTACGCTCGAGTAGGAAATGGATTGGAACCCGCGATGGCAACAATTGCTTCCTTGCGTGAGTGGCTGGCGATACCCCCACTCACGCCCGCGGAGGACTACGGCTTCTTCGGTCCGGACTCGGTCGCGTGGCGCGTCTGGAGTTACCCGACCAGCCTGACGGTCGGCTTCCAGCGGGCGGTGGTGATCGAGGAGCTGGACCCGGCGCTGGTGGCCTCGGTCGACGCCACCCACGCGATCTACGACCGGCCGCGGACCCGCTACGACCGCACGCTGCGGTACTTCGCCATGGTGATGTTCGCCGACAGCCGCTCGACCGCGCACGCGGCCGACATCCTGGTGAAGATCCACTCCAAGGGGATCGGCGTCGACCCCGTCACCAAGCGGTCCTACGACGCGAACGACCCGCAGTCGCAGCTGTGGATTCACCTGACGGCCTGGCATTCCATCCTCGTCGCGTACGAGAAGTACGGTCCCGGCCGGCTCAGCGAGGCCGACGAGCTGCAGTACTGGGCGGAATGCGCGCGGGCGGCCGAACTCCAGACCTGCGACCCGGCGGACGTGCCCCGTACCAGGGCCGGGATCAGCGAGTACTTCGAGCAGATGCGTCCACAGCTGATCGGGTCCGACATCGCTCGCAAGGCGATGCGGCACCTGCTACAGGCGGAGGTGATGATGCCGGAGATCCCGCTGCTGCTCCGGCCGATGTTCAAGATCGTGTACGCGTTCCTGCGCCGGGGCACCCTGGCCACCATGCCGCGATGGATGCGCGAGATGGCCGGATTGCCGAAGGGCAGGCTGCTCGACGCGCTCGTCACGACGCCGATGAGCGTCGCCTTCACGCTGGTGAGTCTCAACGCGCGCTTGCAGATTCAGCTGCTGCGCCTGATCTCGCCGATGTCGGTCCCGGTGGCCGGTCCGGTGCTGCTGAAGATTCCGCCCGTGAGCGCGACCACGATGACGCCGCGGCAAGCGCAGCAGCGCTACGGCTACGACATTCCCGCCCACGCCCATCAGGCGCTGCGGGACAAGCAGCGCGCCCGGGTCTTCGGTCGCGGGGAAGCCCCGGACGATCAGGGGCTGATCGAGTCCCAGGCCGTGCTCGGCGAGATTTCCTGAGAGGTGGGGTGATGATCAAAGAACTGCTGGGCTATCGAATCAGCCTGCGCCAGCTCATCTTCCTCGGCATCGCCTTCGGTGTGCCGTACTTGCTGATCGGGCTGTTCTGGCTGGGCGCCCACCACGAGCACCTCGACGATCTGCACGGCGTCGACAAGCTGTTCTCGGCGATCGGCGAGATCATCGCCTGGCCGCCGCTGCTGATCTCCGATATCGAGCTACGGTGACGCGGCCTGGTCGGGCGGGGTCGGCGCGTTCCCGGCCTGCCACGCGGAGACCACCGATCCGCCGGCCGGGATGATCCGGGTTCCCTTGTCGTCCTTGGGCAAGGTCCGGGTCAGCGCCCGCACCGTGGGCCGAAGTGTTTCGGGCGTAGCGAGATCCGGATTCGACAACACCAGTCGGCCCAGGGATTCGATGAATCCGAGCATGATTCGGCCGGCCAGTTCGACGTCGACGTCCCTGGGGCCACCTCGCCGCGCGATCCCCGTCTCGAGCAGTTGGGCGCAGCGCGCGACGACCTTCTCCCTGGCGCCGGCGAGCAGGCCGCGATAGGAGGCGGGGGCGCCGTCGGCGGGCATGAGGATCAACCGCCAGCGCACCGGATCGTCCTGGACCGCGGTGAGGAAGGCGATGACGGCCTGCTCGTACTCCACGTCCGGGTCGGAATCGTCGAAATCGGCGGGCAGTGCCTCGAGGACCTGCGCGATGCCCCGGGTGTGTTCGCGTCGCAGCAGCGCGTCGAGCAGTTGGGGCGCGGTGGGATAGATCGCGTACAGCACGGGTTTGGCGACACCGGCTTGCTTGGCCACCGATTGCATCGTGAGCTCGGACAACCCGTCCCGGCCCGCGACCGCGAGGGCCGCGTCGAGCAGTTGCTCACGGCGTTGCTCCGGCGGTAGTCGGGGGCCGTTGCGGCGCCGCGGCCGGGCCGGTCGCGGTGGGGCGATCCGCCAGACGCCGTCGGTGTCCTCTTCGATGCTCATCAAGAAATGATCCCCCAAAGCTCTGGTGCCGCGTCATCGGCGCTGTTAGTGTCCACATATCTACTCTAGCGTAGTAATTAATATCTACGGATACGTAGAAAAGAGTGAACCCATCGTGCAGCAGTCGTCGACCAGGATTTCTGGTGAATTCCATGCCGGGGCAACAGCTCCACCCGGGGGCGGTGATGCCCGCGATCAGGTCATCGCCTTCGGGCTGACCTACTGGCGCGAACACCCGCAGCGAGCTGTCGAGACGGCCGGGCGTCAGGTCCTGATGACCGGCCGGGCCCTCGCCGAACTGGTCCGCGCCCTGGTCACCCGGCGGTTCCCGACCACGGAATTCGTCAAGCAGTGCGCGTTCATGGCCAGTGTGTCGGCGTCACCGACCCTGCTGGTCGCCATCCCCATCGCGGTGGTGGTGTCGATCCAGGTGGGCTCGCTGGTCAGTCAGGTCGGGGCGACCACCTTCATCGGCGCGGTCAACGGGCTGGGGATCATCCGCCAGGGCGCACCGCTGGTGACCTCGCTGATGATCGCCGGCGCGGTGGGGTCGGCGATCTGCGCGGATCTGGGTTCGCGCACCATCCGGGAGGAGATCGACGCCATGACCGTGATGGGGGTCGATCCGGTCCGGCGCCTGGTCGTCCCGCGCCTGGCCGCGGCGGTCGTGGTCAGCACCCTGCTGTGCGGGCTGGTCGTGTTCGTCGGCTTCGCGACCGGCTACGTGTTCAACGTCTACATCCAGGACGGCACGCCGGGCTCCTACATCGGCACCTTCGCCTCGTTCGCGGTGGCCGCCGATCTGGTCGTCGCCATGGTCAAGGCCACGGTCTTCGGCGCGCTGGCGGCGATCATCGCCTGTGACACCGGACTGCACACCCGGGGCGGACCGGCGGGCGTGGCCGACGCGGTGAACTCCGCGGTCGTCAACTCCGCGATCGTGCTGTTCGCGGCCAACATCATCCTCACCCAGCTCTACAACGCCGTTTTCCCGTCGAAGGTGCTCTGAGATGGCCTCCGAATACGTGCCACCGGTGTTGCGTCCGGTGCGCCGGCTGCGCGCGGCCGCCACCGTGCCCGCCAGGGTTCCGGTGCGGCTGGGTCATCAGGGACTGGTGTTCCTGCAGGCGGTCGCGGCGATTCCCTTCGTGCTCAAGCACTATCGCAAGGAATTGCTGCGGCTGATCACCGACGTGAGCTTCGGCAACGGCTCCTTGATCGTCGGCGGCGGAGTGATCGGCGTCGTGGTCATCCTCTGCGGTTTCGGCGGGATCACCGTCGGCATGGAATCGCACACCGCGCTGAACCTGCTCACCATGAGTCCGCTCACCGGCGCGATCTCCGGATTCGCCACCACGCGGGAACTGGCGCCGCTGCTGGCGACCTTGGCGTTCGGCGCCCAGGCCGGCTGCCGATTCACCGCGCAACTGGGCTCGATGCGGATCTCCGAGGAGATCGACGCCCTGGAGTCGATCGCCATCAGGCCGCTGCCCTACCTGATCACCACGCGCATGCTGGCGGCCGTCGTCGCGATCGTGCCGCTCTACACCGCGGGCCTGGCCATCGCCTACATCGCGACACGATTCACCGTGGCCTTCCTCGGCGGGACGACGCTGGGGACCTACGATCACTACTTCCACCAGTTCCTCGACCCGGTGGACGTGGCCTACTCGATCCTCAAGATCGTGGTCTTCGCCGCCGTGGCGACCTTCATCCAGTGCTACTACGGCTATACCGCGGCGGGCGGACCCGAAGGGGTCGGCGTCGCGTCCGGCCGCGCCATCCGCATGACCATCGTCACGGTCGTGTTCGTCAATCTGCTGTTCTCCCTGTCGATCTGGGGGATCGACCCGGGCATCAGGATCACGGGATAGGCATCGACCATGATCATCGACCCCAGCGGCCGTGGCCCGAGCGCCCGGCGACTCGGCCTGCTCGGCGGGCTCATCGCCGTGCTCATCGCCACCGTCGTCTATCTGCTCGGACTGCGCTACAACGGCGCGTTCCTCGACACCGTCGAAGTGACGGCTCGCATGACCAGCACCGGCGACGGCGTGCCCGAGCGCTCCGACGTCACCTTCCGCGGCGTGCTGGTCGGCCAGGTCGCCCGCACCGACATCGCGGCCAGAGGCGAACGCCAGAACGTGCTGCTGCGCATCGAACCGGCCATGGCCCAGCGCATTCCCGCCACGGTCACCGCCAGGGTGGTGCCGAACAACATCTTCGGCGTCACGGCGGTCGAACTCATCGGCAACGGCGCTTCGCCGGATCGATTGCGCGACGGCGCCACCATCGCGCAGGACACCAGCGAGGTGGGCGCCCAACTCCAGACGACCTTGACCACCCTGCGCACCGTCCTCGACGCCATCGATCCGATTCGGCTGGCGACCGTCCTCGGCACGCTGGCCGACGCCCTCGACCCGACCTACCGCATGCCCGGCTCCACCATCGAACGGCTCGACACCTGGACCACGCAGGTCCGGGCGACCCCGGGGATCGGCGATCTGCTCGGTGACCTCGGCGCCGCGGCGTCGGCGGTCAACGAGTCGGCGCCGCAGCTGGTGGACACGCTCGTCTCCTCGGTGACCGCGGCGCGCACACTCACCGAGAAGCGCGCGAACCTCATCTCGCTGCTGACCGCCGCGCGTGGCGTGGTCGGCGTCACCAACACCCTGTTCGAGCGCAATCCGGGCGCGGGCCCGGAACTCGTCGGCGGGTTGCACGAGACATTCGGCGCGCTGGCCGCCGACTCCGGCGCGATCGGGGCCGCGGCCGCCAACCTCAATGTCGCGCTGCGCAATCTGGCGACGGTCTTCAACTGGGGACCCGACAAACAGATGCGCTGGGTCGTCGACGTGAGCTTCACCCCCTTCACCCAGTACACCGCCGCGGACTGTCCCCGCTACGGCGACCTCGCCGGGCCCCGCTGTGGCGGCTCGACGGTGCCGTATACCGCTCCGGAGCAGCACATTCCGACGCAGCTGCTGCCGCGCCGGCTGGAAGCGGCGGGCCCGCCGCCCGTCGTCCCCGGTCTCCCGGCGATTCCCGGCCTGCCCGCGCTCCCGGGTCTGCCCGCGATTCCCGGCCCGACACCGATCGAGGCCGGCCCCGGACCGGCCGCCGCCCCGGCGTCGACTCCGGCGTCCCTGCACGGCATCGAGGCCATCGAGGCGCTCGTCGGGCGAACGCCGAACGCCGCGCAACTGGTGCTGCTCGCGCCGGTCCTGGCCGACGGGGCCGTGCACGTCACCTACGCCAACGCCCAGCCCCGGGGGAATTGACATGATGAAAACCCGCACCGCGGTGCTGATCCTGGCCTTGTTCATCGGCGTGGCGCTGGTGGCCAGTTACACCATCTTCTCGACCTTGCAGCGCGGCGTCAGCGGCGACACCGTCCGCTACACCGCGACGTTCGGCAATGTCCTGGGCTTGCGCGTGGGCGACGACGTCCGCATGGCCGGAATTCGCGTGGGCCGGGTGGATGCCATCGAACTCGACGCCGATCGGCGCGCCTCGGTGGTGCTGCGCGTGCAGTCGCGCCAGCAACTCACCACGACCACCAAGGCGCTGATCCGCTATCAGAACCTCATCGGGCAGCGATATGTCGCGCTGGCCGCCGGCGATCGTGGCGGTGACCGGTTGCCCGCGGAGGGCACCATTCCCTACGAGCGCACCGAGTCGTCCTTCGATGTGTCCACGGTGCTGGCGGGCTTCGAGCCACTGTTCGCCACCCTCGAGCCCGACGACATCAACTCGTTGTCGCACACGCTGGTCCAAGCCCTCCAGGGCGACGGCGTCTCGCTGAGCGCGCTGGTGACCCAGGCCGCGCAACTGGCCGCCACCTTCCGCGACCGGGACGAGATCCTCGGCCAGGTGATCACCAATCTCGGTGGTGTGGTGGAGGGTCTGGCCCACCGCAGCGGCGAGCTGGAAACGCTGATCACCCAGACCCGCACGCTGACCGTCGACCTCTACGAGCAGGGCACGACGCTGGCGGGCGCGGTCGAACAGGCCTCGGGCTCGACCAGGCAGCTCGCCGATCTCATCGCCCGGATCAGACCCGGACTCGCGCAGGCCCAGCAGTCCGCGAACGAGGGTGTGCGGCTGCTGATCGGCAACGGCGCTCGGCTGGACCTCACCGCGGCCGAATTGCCGTTCGTGCTGGCCGGTCTCGCCCGGATCAGCGGCAACGGCGCCTACATCAATTCCTATGTCTGCAGTCTGGATGTCTCGCTGTGGGGTGTGCTGCTGCCGCCCGGGATGTTCAACCAGATCGGTGGCAATTCCCATTCGGAGGTATGCCGGTAATGACGTCCACCCGACCGAGTCAGCGCCGCGGAACGCTGCTGCCCATCGCGCGGCGACTGTGGCAGGCGATACCGAGCTATTCGAGCAATCGTCACTGGTGGCTCGGCCTGAGTGCCGGGGCGGCGGTGGTGTTACTGCTGTTCGGTTCGAGCGCGCTCACCGAGTTCGATCTCGGCAACCGGACCGTGCACGCCGAATTCGCCCAGACCGCCGGGCTGCGTACCGGCGACAGCGTCGATATCGCCGGCATCGAAGTCGGCACCGTGAAGTCGACGCGCCTGGCGGGCGACCGGATCGAGGCCGCGCTCTCGATCGACAACGGTATCCGGGTCGGCGACGACGCCAGGGCCGCGATCAAGATGTCGACGATCCTGGGCCGGATGCACGTCGAACTCGATCCCGGCGCGCCCTCCTCGCCCGAGAGCAAGCGCATCCCGTTGAACCGGACCGAAGTTCCCTACAACCTGGCCAAGGTCGTCAACGACGACAAATACACCCACGCGTTCGAGCACCTCGAACGCGTCGACCCCGTGGCATTGCGGGCGTCGCTGGACGCGCTCGCTCGGCAGATGGGTGACTCACCGCAATTGACCGCGGCGGCATTGGATTCGGTGGGCTCGCTGGCCCAGGTGATCAGCGATCGGCGCGACGAGGTCGAGCAGTTGCTGCGCAATATCGACAAGGTCTCGAGCGTGGTGTCCGACAATCAGAACGCCGTCCTGCTGCTGCTGACACGTGGTCAGGCCATCGGCGACGCGGTCGCCCGACGGCAAGCCCTGGTCACCCAGCTGCTCGACAGCATCGCCGCGGTCTCCGCGGACCTGCAGGCGATGGGCATCGAGAACAGGGGACAGCTCGCGCCGCTGATCGCCGATCTCAACACCATGTCGGCGGGGCTGCAGAACAACAAAGCCAATCTGGACAACCTGTTCCAGATCATGCCGGTCACCCTTCGCCAGTTCAACAACACCCTCGGCAACGGCCCGTACGGGGAGATCTATCTGCCCTGGATGTTCCCCGACAACTGGCTGTGTGCCGTCCACGCTGTGGAAGGGTGCCGCTGATGCGCACGACATTCGTCCGCCTGGCCGTGCTGGCCGCTGTCGCCGCGTTGTTGTCGGGGTGCTCGGCACTGCCGCAGAGCCTGACCTCGCTGCCGGACCGGTTGCTGGGCAAGGAGAAGACCATCACGGCGGATTTCGAGAACGTCGCCGGCCTGTATGTCGGCAACGAAGTCTCCGTTCTCGGGATGCCCGTGGGCCGGGTGACGGAGCTGGTCCCGCGAGGGCAGTACGTGCAGGTGCACATGGTCGTCGATCCCGAGGTCGACCTGCCCGCCGACGTGATCGCGGCGCTGGTCTCGCCACAGATGATCACCAACCGCCACATCGAACTCACCCCCGCCTACACCGGCGGCCCCACTCTGGCCGACGGCAGCCACATCCCCTTCGCCCGGACCCGGACGCCCGTCGAGCTGGACCGCATTCTGCGCAACTTCGACGACATCGGAAAGGCGCTGGCGGGCAACAACTCCGACGGCCCGATGGCCAGCCGGGTGCTGTTTCCGCTACTCGACGGCAACGGTGACCGCATCCGGGAGACCCTGGACGCCCTCTCCGGCGCCTTCGAAGTGACCCTGGCCAACAAGGACCAGATCGCCAACGCGATCGTGCGGCTCAACGATGTCACCCAGATCCTCGCCGACAACGACGCGACGGTCCGGGACTTCAGCGCCCGGCTCACCCAGCTGGTCACCCTGATGCGCGAGCAATCCCCGGGATTGCAGGCCGTGCTCACCCAGATCAACGACTTCGTCGCCAACACCAGCGCCGTCGTCGGCGAGAACAAGCAACCGCTGACCGACGCGCTGCTGCGACTGATCACGATCACCGCGCAGATGCGCGATCACGCCCGCGGGCTCACCGAGATCGTCGATATCGCCCCGCTGTTCCTCGACAACCTCGGCAACGCGGTGAGTCCGGAGAATCGGGCCGTCCGCCTTCATCTGCTGACCGACAAGAGCCTGCTCGACAACGAATTGCTCGCGCTGTTCTGCCAGCGAGTCGAGCTCCGGGCCGACGGCTGCCGGACCGGCAAACTGCAGGACTTCGGGCCCGACTTCGGACTGTTCGCCGCCCTGTTGGGACTGACCCGATGAGGCGACACCTTTCCCGCGCGGTAGTCCTGGGGCTGGCGGCGTGCGTGGTCGCCGGGTGCGCGGTCACCGTCGACTCCATGCCGTTGCCCGAGCCCGGCCTCGACGGCCCCACCTACACCGTGCGCGCGCTGTTCGACAACGCGCTGAACCTGCCCGATCGCGCGCACGTGAAAACCGGCGGCACCGACATCGGCGTCGTCACCGGCCTGGACACCACCGACTTCGTCGCCACCGTCGAGCTCGAGATCCGCGGGGACGTCCGGCTGCCGCGCGGGTCACGCGCCGAGCTGCGGCAACCGACACCGCTCGGCGACATCTACGTCGCCATCGTGCTGCCCGAACTTCGTTCCGGCACACCTATGCTGGTCGACGGCGACGTCATCGACAGGGACCACACTGCGGCGGGCGCCTCGGTCGAGGAACTGATGATGTCGCTGTCGATGCTGCTCAACGGTGGTGCGCTCAGCCAGGTGGCCCGGATCACCAGCGAATCGAACTCGATCTTCGCCGGCCGCGGGCCCCAGCTCGCGCATCTGCTCACCGAACTGACCGCGACGCTCACCGCGCTCAACGCCCGCACCGGTCAGATCGACGCCGTGCTGCACGGTCTGGACTCGCTCAGCGCCACCCTCAACCAGCGCCGGGCCGAGCTGGGCCAGGCCGCGGACACCTTCCCGCCGCTGATCTCGGTGCTCACCGAGAACAACCGCGCCATCACCGATCTCACCACCGAGGTCTCGACCGCCCTCGGCGCACTGGGCGAGTTCACCGCCACCAGCAGCGCGGACTTCGTCGGCCTCTTCGACAGCGTGCAGGCTCTGATGACCGGCTTCACCCAGATGGGCGACAACCTGGCGGGCGCGCTGGACCAGCTGCACGCGTTGCATCCCGCACTGCTGGCCACCACCGAGGGCACGAGCCTCGCGGTCGCGGCGACGATCTCCTACCTCAGTGTCGGCGCCCTGACCGACCCGAACGGGAGCAGGCTGCCCGACGGATCGGACCCCGGCGCCTTCGTCGGCAGTCTCGCCGAGGTCCTCGCGCGGGTACTCGGCCGGTTGCAGGGCGGTGGGCGATGACCGAATATCCCCGGGGCAGTGTCCGATACACGCTCGCGCTGGTGGTCACCTTCGGCATCTGGGCGCTCGGCGTGGCACTCGAGGTCGCCGCCGAATTCCTGCTCCGGGCCGCGAGCTGGGGCAAGCGGCACGTCAACGGCGTCGCGGCCGTGGGACTGGTGGCGACCCTGCTGGTCAGCGGCGGCTACCTGCTGCTCGACGTCATCCGGATCGATCCGTTGCGTGACACCTTCACCGTCCGGGTGGAACTGGCGGGCTCCGGTGGCCTGCTCGCGCATTCCGATGTCACCTTCCGGGGGGTGCGCGTCGGGACGGTGCGGTCCCTGGAGCTGTCGGAGACCGGGGTCGTCGCCGTCGCCGAGATCGATGCCGCCTACCGCGTCCCCGCGGGCGGCGCGGTGGTCGTCGCTCGATTGTCGGCCGCGGGGGAGCAGTACCTCGATATCCGGCCAGATACCGACGACGCCCCGTATCTGGCCGACGGCGCCGTCGTCGAGCTCGCCCGGACCGCCACGCCGGTCACCATCAACGAGTTCCTCACCAACACCGGCGATTTCATCGGCGGGCTGAATCCACAGCGATTGAACGTCATCGTCGCCGAGCTCGACAAGGCGCTCGCCGGCGGGCCGGACCAGTTGCGCACCGTGATCAGCGGGATCAGCCAGGCCATGGTGGGGATGACGGAACTGCTTCCGCAGACCCGCAACCTCGTCGAGAAGCTGTCGGTCATCGCGGAGACGACCTCGCACGCCCAGCCGGACCTGCGCATTCTCGTCGAGGGTTCGGGCGTGCTGTTCGGGCAGTTCGCCGCCGCCGACCAGGAACTGCGGCGGATACTCGACCTCGGCCCCGGACAGCTGGCGACGCTGGGCGGCGTGATCGCCGAGACCACCGACCCGATCACGAATCTGGTGACCAACCTCCGCGCGATCACCCAGGCGGCCCGGCTGCGCACACCGGCGCTGTCGGCGCTGTTTCCCGCCTTGCGCTCGGGCACCGCGCTGCTCGGAGTACCGGCGCACGACAACGCTTTCCACACGATGGTGGACATCTGGCCGCGCCCGTTCTGCGAGTACGACACCATCCCGGTCTCACCCGCCACCGTCTCCGACGGCAGCGTGCGGCTCTACAACTACTGCGTCATCAACGATCCCGCGCAGCAGATCCGCGGGTCGGCCAACGCGCCACGGCCCACGACCCCCGACAACACCGCCGGACCGCCGCCGGGCGTCACCGGCGACGAACGTTCCGTGCCGCTGCCCGGCCGCTGACCCCCTGCTACCGAGAGGAACCCCATGACCGACACCGAGGATTCCGCAGTCACCGCGCCGGAGACGCCGGAGGAGGCCGGCCCCGCGGCAGTGTCGTCGGCCCGTCGGCCGCGCACCACCGCGATCGTGGTCGCCCTGGCGATCGCCCTGGGCATCGGGGGCTGCGCCGCCGGTGGCTACTTCGGCTGGCAGAACCACCGTGCCGGGGAACTCGAGCGATCCCGCACCGACGCGCGGGCCGCCGCCTGCGCGTACGGCTCGGTGCTGTCGACCTACGACGCCACCGACCTCGACGCCTACTTCACCGCCGTGCTCGATCGGGCGACCGGTGCGTGGAAGCAGGAATTCGAGTCCACCAGCGCCGACCTGCGCGAGGTGCTGATCCAGGGCCAGGTGCAGTCGACGGCGGGCACCGTGGATTGCGCGATCGCCACCAGTGGCGCCGACACCGCCGAAGCGATCGTGGTCGTCGACCAGTCCATCGCCAGCGTCGGAACACAGCAGCAGCCCCGGCGCGGTCAGCTGTCGATCACTTTGTCGCTGACGAAATCCGGGGACCGATGGCTGACGAGCAAGGTGTCCTCGCCGTTGCTGCGCACCAACCCCTGAGACCTCTACTTACGCGACAAGGACTGCGCTGCACATGGTTTGGCTCGTTCTGCTCGGCTCCGCGCTCGGCGCTCTCGTGGTCGCCGCGGGAGCCGGACTCGCCGCTGTCGTCGTCGCGCAGCGCCGCGCCGCCCGCCTGCTCGGCACCGAGATCCCGCCGGTCGACGACCAGGCGATCCTGCTGATCGAGACCCGGCGTCCGACCTTCCGGATGACGGTCGAGCAGCACTTCCCCGCCCTGCCCTGGGAGGTGTGGTCCGCGCTCGAGGACGGCGCCTTCACCTGGATCCCGATGATCGAGGGGGTCACCTACCGCGACCAGCGGCGTGGTCCGGGCACCGTCCGCACGCTCGACGGCATCGTCTTCGCCGCCGCCGAGCAGGTCACCCGCCGCGATCCGCACACCCGGCTGAGCGTGGCCGGGATCAAGACCTCGATCCCGCTGCTGATCGAGTCCTACACCATGGATTTCGATCTCACCGAAACATCCGACGGCACAACGGTGATGCGGTGGACGATCGCCGGCCGACCGGCGATCTTCGCCTTCCTGCGGCTGAGCTGGACCGCGTTGTTCCTCCGCCCGTTCGTCCGGGTCGTGCTCGGGAGATGGGCGAACTACTACCGCTGAAGGACACATCGTGGAGCCGGTTCCGAACTATGCCGCCGGGGTCAGCCAGGAAATTCTCAACTACTTCGGCACCTGCGGCGCCTGTGGCTACCCGGCACAGGCCCACCTGGTCAGCGCTCTCGTCGACGGCCACATCGCGACCAGGGTCGTCGCCACCTGCGGCTTGCCCTGTGGGTGGCGCAGTGTGTGCGCCCGCACCACGATGACCTGACCGCCGGCCACGAGCGCGCTCAGCAGGTGCTTACCGCGGGCCTGCCGGCGAATCGGTCGGCCAGATACGTCAGGGCCGTCGGTAGTCCCACCATGGCCTCGGTGCCGTGCTCGCCGAACGAATGCTCGACCAGCTCCACCGCGATCCCGTCGGCGCAGTATTTCCCGGCCATCGCGCGCGCCGCGGCGACAGGTGCGAATTCGTCGGCGACCGCGTGGTAGATCAGCACCGGCGCGGTGGGTGCGCCCGGACGGAACAGAGGACTGGCCCGTCGCACCACCTCGCTCAACGCGGGGTTGTCCGTGATCGATCCCGGCCACGCTTCCAGCGTCGCCGCGTCGAGGAAGGGATACGCGACAGCGGCGTCGAGCAGGCAATCGGCCCGGCTCGCGGCCATCATCGCGCGACCGGCTTCATTGAGGTATCCGGCCACATCGGCGTCGGGATAGGACCGGTCCAGCCCCACCAGTCCGACCACCGCGCCCCCGCCCGCGATGCCACCGCTGAACCCGGCCATGGTGGCCTCCAGATCGGCGACGATCCCGCCCAGCGCCACCCCGGTCACCGGCAGCTCCGGGGCGTAGCCGCGCTGCTGCTGCGCGGCGATGGCGGTGGCCTGCGCCCCGCCGGAGTAGCCCCACATGCCGATCGGCGCCGCGGGGTCGACCGCCGCGGGCGCGAACGCTCTGGCCGCTCGGATACCGTCCAGCACGCCGTGGACATACCCTTCGGCGCCGAACAGATCGGAATCGGGCCCCTGATAGTCGGGCACGACCAGGGTCCACCCTTGTTGCAGGGCGAACCGGATCATGCCGGTCTCGGTATAGGCGTTGCTCGGGACGCCGTCGATCCCACCACGCAGTGCGTACGAGGGCGCGCAGCGCGCACCCACACCGTCCTCGGCGACCTGATAGGACAGCAGCGGCCGTGGTCCGGCGCCGGTCCATTCCCCGTGCGGCACAAGCACTGTCGCGACAAAAGCGCGGGGTGCCCCGTGGTTGTCGATCGTCTTGTACTGCACCTGCCACGCGTGCGCGGGTAGCGGCAGCAAGAACGACTTCGGCTCGACCACACGGGACGCGAGCACCGTTCCGTTGGGGAGGTCCGCGAGATCGGCGGGCTCGGCGTAGAACGAATCCTGGTGCGGCGGTGGCACTGCCGCGGCCCACCCCGCGCACGCCGTCGAAAGCGCGACCGCCATGCCGGCCACCGCTGCCCGTATCGCCGTGATTTCCCTTGCCCGCATCGAATGCCCCCACCCCTGGAACCTGTTCTAGTTCGCGTCCGCGAGCGTAGTGCATTCGATGGAATTCGATGCCCGATCCCGTGGGAAAGCTCACGGCGGCACGAGTCGATCGACCGGATCGAGCGCTGCCGTGCGGCGGCGACGGATGGCGTCGAGGCTGAACTGTGCCCAGCGGATGTTCTCCTGCTCGAAGGCGATGCCGCGCAGCAGGGTCAGGTAGGGGCCGATGTGGACGGATTCGCTGAGGTAGGCCTGTTCGCTGCGGCCGGCGAGCATCCGGGTCCGCGACCGCTCGTAGCGGGCGAGTTTCGCCTCCGCCCAGCCGATTCGCTCGACCAGGACGGCCTCGACGGCCGGGGCGTCGCCGGAGTCCATGCCCTGGATCTTGACCAGCATCTCGTCGCGGATGACGGTGGGTTTGGTCGAATCGGCGATGAAAGCCCGCAGCGCCGCCCGCCCGGACTCGGTGATCGAATGCAGCCGCTTGTTCGGGCGTTTCTCCTGCTCGACGACCCGCGCCGCGATGAGGCCGTCGGCCGTCATTCGCTCGAGCTCCTTGTACAACTGCTGCGGGGTCGCCATCCAGAAGTTCGCGACCGACGCGTCGAATTGCTTGGCCAGGTCGTAGCCGGACGCCTCGCCGTCCAGGAGGGCGGCCAAGACCGCGTGTCGTAACGCCATCGAGCAAGCCTACCGGACCTGAATGGTGAATTCGGTCAATGGTGACACCATCCTGGACAGCGGTGCACGCTGGGGATAGCCTCGTTCGACCTAATCAATTATTTGCCTAGGAGGCACAGGTGCATCAACGGTTTCGGGCCGCGGTGGAGTCGAAGAATCTGGATAACGTCGAAGAACTGCTGGCCGACGATGTGGTGTTCACCAGCCCGGTCGCTTTCGCGCCGTACCCCGGCAAGGCGGTGACGGCGGCGATTCTGCGCGGGGTTTTGCGGGTCTTCGAGGACTTCCGTTATGTGCGCGAGATCGGTGCGGCGCAAGGGCCCGACCACGCGCTGGTGTTCGAAGCCACCGTGGACGGCTTGCAGTTGACGGGCTGCGACTTCCTGCACTTCGACGACGACGGCCGCATCGACGAGTTCACGGTGATGGTGCGACCGCTCTCGGCGGCCCAGGCGCTGGCCGCCCGCATGGCCGAACAGTTCCCGCGCATCCAGCGGGAAGCCAGGGAAGCGATCGAGCGCGAGGCCGCGCGGTGAGCGAGCGGCCCGCGTTCTCCGCTCTGTCGCGCTGTGGGGGACAGTCAGACCGAAGGGGCCGGTGACGGGACCGCCGGCGTGAACGACCTGCTCCGGCCGGACTTCGATCGCGGCCGCGATCGGGCGGCACCTCGAGGCGGTCTGCACGCCGGCCCGCTGGGACACCAGCGCATCGCCGAGGCCCTGGCCGAGGTGCTGGAGCTGCCCGGATCCGGCAGTGGCCGGGCGGAGTCGTTGCCGCAGGACCCGGCCCGGCAGGGCGCGGTGGCGGCCGTGGCCGCCGAATTACGTTGGGTGTACGGGTTTCTGGCGCCGTGGCTGCTGCGTCGGGTCACCGGCACGTCGTCCGGGGAGGGCCGGGTTGCCAAGCGGCCGTCCTTGGCTCCGGTCGCGGCGAGCGCGCTGGATTCGCCGGTGTAGATCGGCGCGCGGTCAGTGGGGTGCGTGGAAGACGGGGAGGGCGGGGATGAGGGTGTCGGCGTAGTCGCGGATGCGCTGTGGTGGAAAGGCTTCGGGGTCGGCGAGGACGAGTCGGCCCGCCTCCCAGAACAGCGCGTACAGGGTGCGGGCGGTGAGTTCGACATCGAGGGTGGGCAGGCGTTCGGGTGGGCAGGACTCCCGGACGAAGGTAGTCAGTGCCGCGATGAAGGTCTGCCGTCCGCGGTCGAGCCGGTGGCGGAAGGCGGGGGTGCTGGCGTCGGCGATGAGGAAGATGGCCCGCCAGCGGTCGGGAGCGTCCAGCACGGCCGTGAGGAAATGCTCGAGACTGCCCGCGAGTTCCGCGGCCGGATCGTGCGACGTGCGGTTCGGCACCGCCGCGGACATCTGGGTCAGCGCGGCGGTCTCCTCGCGGTCGAGTGAGGCGCGCAGCAACTGGTCCGAATCGGTGAACAGGCCGTAGACGACCGGCCTGCTGACCTCGGCCGCCCGCGCCACGGTGTCGATGGAAACCTTGTGGACGCCCTGCTCGACGATGACCCGCAAGACGGCGTCGAGCAGCTGTTCGCGCCGCTGCTCCGGCGCCATTCGCGGTGCGTAAGCGCGACTTCTTCGTTCGGCCATGCGCGTGCCGACCACCTCTCCGTCTCGTCGGTCGGCTTGACATCGGCCGACGCTCGGCAAATACTACACACACTGTAGCTACAGTGAGTGTAGCTTTTTCCGGAGGTGGCCATGGCGCGTCGGTACTGCATCATCGGGGCTGGATACACCGGGTTGGCGGTGGCCAAGGCCTACGCGGATCTGGGGTTGGACTACGACCATGTCGAGGCCACGGCGGCGATCGGCGGCAACTGGTCGCACGGGGTGTACGACTCCACGTACCTGATCAGTTCCAAGGGCGTCACCGAATACCCGGACTACCCGATGCCGGAGAACTACCCCGACTTTCCCAGCGCGGCCCAGATGCGCGACTACCTGCGCGGCTTCGCGACCGAGTTCGGCCTGGACCACCGCATCGAGTTCGACACCCTGGTGACCGAGGTCGCGCCGCTCGACGCGGCGGGCCTGACCGGCTGGCGGGTCCGACTCGCCGATGGCAGAGTCCGTGAGTACGCCGGAGTCGTGGTCGCCAACGGCCACTACTGGGATGTCAAGATCCCGTCCTATCCGGGTGAATTCACCGGCAAGCAGATCCACTCCAAGAACTACAAGCGCCCCACCGACCTCGACGGCTCGCGGGTGCTCGTGGTCGGGGCGGGCAACTCCGGCTGCGATCTGGCGGTCGAGGCCGCGATCACCTTCGGCACCGCCGAGATCTCACTGCGCCGCAGCTACTGGTTCCTCCCGAAATACGTGCTGGGAATCCCGAGCGGATGCTTCGACGTCGGTTCGGTGCCGGTGCCCCGGGTGGTGCAGGAGGCCGTGTTCCGGTCGCTGGTCATCGTCGGAATGGGCAGATACGAGAGCTTCGGACTGGCCAAGCCCGAGCACCGGATCTTCGATCAGGATCTCGTGGTCAACCAGCAGCTCCCGTACTTTCTCAAGCACGGCCGGATCGCCGTGCGGCCGGAGATCGCGCGCTTCGACGGCCGCACCGTGCATTTCACCGACGGCACGAGCGGTACCTACGACACCATCGTCTGGGCGACCGGGTTCCACACCACCTTCCCGTTCGTGCGCGAGGGCCTGCTCGAATGGCGCGACGGGCAGCCCCGACTGGTCTCGCACACCTTCGCGCCCGGCCTGGCGAACCTGTACTTCGCCGGTCTGGTCGCACCGCGCTCGGGCGCGGGCAAGCTGCTGATGAACAGCTCCCGGCTGCTCGCCGAAGCCGCCCTGCTCCAACCGCGCCTGCGCGTCCCGGTCGGCGACCTCTACGCGCGCCTGTGTGAGCCGTCCGCCGAAATCCTCGCCGGCGGACCGGAATTGCGCTGGGAAGTGCTGCGCGGCCGATGGCTGGTGCGCGCGCTGGCCCAGTTGCTGACCGCCCGAGACCTGCTGCCGGGAGCCGGGGAGCCCCCGCGACCGACCGCGTCCGCCGAGCACGCGCCACGGTTCCTGCTGCGCCCGATCCTCGCCGCCGCTCGCCTCATCGCTTGACCCGAAATCCACTACGCCACACCAGGAGTTCGCCATGCCACCGGAGAATCGTTCGCCCCGCGTCGTCGCCGTCGACAGTCCGTTGACGTTGCCGTGCGGAGTTCGGCTACCCAACCGGATCGCCAAGGCCGCCATGAGCGAACAGCTCGGGGAAATCACCGGCGCGCCCAGCACGACGCTGACCCGGCTCTACAGCGCGTGGGGGCGCGGCGGGGCGGGTCTGCTGATCACCGGCAATGTCATGATCGACCGCCGCGCCTACGTCGAGCCGCGCAATGTGACGCTCGAAGACGATCGCCATCTCGAGGCCGTCGGCAATTGGGCGCGCGCGGGATCGCGTGAAGGGGCGATCATGGTCATGCAGATCAACCACCCCGGACGCGTCGCGGTCGGGCCACTGCACCGCCGCCCGGTCGGCCCCTCGGCGCTGCGACCGCGGGCGCTCGGCTTCAACCTGCGCAAGCCACGCGCGCTGAGCCTCGACGACATCGCCGACCTGCGCCGCCGTTACACGCGCACCGCTGAACTCGCGGTGGCCGCGGGCTTTTCCGGCGCGCAGGTGCACGCTGCCCACGGCTATCTGCTCTCGCAGTTCCTCTCACCCGTCGCCAACCAGCGATCCGACCGCTACGGCGGCAGTCCCGAGAACCGTCGTCGGCTGCTGCTGGAAGTCGTGGCCGACGTGCGCGCGGCGATCGGGCCCGCTGCCGTCGTGTCGGTGAAGCTCAACTCGGCCGACTTCCAGCGCGGGGGACTGGCCGAAGCCGAATCGCTCGAGGTCGCCCTCGCGCTCGAACAGGCGGGCATCGATCTGCTGGAGATCTCCGGCGAGAACTACGAAGCTCCCGCGATGACCGGCGTGGTGCGCGACGGCGCCCGCGAGCGCGAAGCGTACTTTCTGCGCTATGCGAGGGAACTGCGCGCCCGCTCGGCGATGCCGCTGATGCTCACCGGCGGGGTCCGCACCCGCGCCTTCATCGACGAGGTGCTCGCCGACGGCGCGGTCGACGTGATCGGGTTGGGCCGCCCGTTCGCGGTGCGGCCCGGCATCGCGGCCGAACTGCTGGCCGGGGCCGGTGATCCGCAGGACCTGCCCACCGCGCCGCGCATCCCGCTCCCCGCCGCCACCCCGATCAATTCCTACCTCCAGCTCGCCTGGCACGCGGCCAATTTCCGGCGCATCGCGGCGGGGGACAAGCAGGTGGCCGGCCCCGGAGCGGTGCGCACGCTGGCCGCCGCGGGCACCACCGTGACCGCGCGCGCACTCACCCAGTTCTGACGTCCTAGGAGACCCCATGTCGCTTCCCACTCCCACGCCGAGCAACAGGGCCGTCGTCACCGGTGCGTCGTCCGGCATCGGCGCCGCGCTCGCCGAAGGACTCGCCCAGCGCGGATACTCCCTGATCCTGGTGGCGCGCCGGGAGGACCGGCTGCGCGAACTGGCCGACCGGCTCGCCGCGCGCCACGGCGTCGACGCCGAGGTTCGCGCCGTCGACCTCGCCGACCTGGCCGAACGCGCGAAGCTGTGCGATGAGCTCGCCGGCCGCGACATCGCCGTGCTGTGCAACAACGCGGGCTTCGCCACCTACGGTGACCTCGCCGCCGCCGATCCGGCGCGCGAACGAAGTCAGGTCGAGGTGAACACCGTCGCGGTGCACGACCTGACGCTCGCCGTGCTGCCCGGCATGGTGGCGCGCGATGCGGGTGCGATCCTGATCACCGGCTCGACCGCGGGCAATCAGCCCGGCCCCGGCAACGCCACCTATGCCGCGTCCAAGGCGTTCGCCAACACCCTGGCCGAGTCCCTGCACGGCGAACTGGCAGGTACCGGGGTGCAGTGCACACTGCTCGCGCCCGGACCGGTGCGCACCGAATACGCCGAGGTGGCCGAGGTTCCCGAGCTCGACCGCTTGGTTCCCGGCCCGCTCTGGGTGAGCGCGGAACACGCCGCGGCGCAGGCGATCGCGGGCATGGCGGCCGGACGGCGCCGGGTCGTGCCCGGCCTGTTCGCCAAGGCGCAGACCGTCGGCGGCCAGTACACCCCGCGCGCGCTCGTCGGACCGCTGCTGCGTGCCGTCTACCGGAAGGTGACGTAGGCATGGGCTGGGAACCGGCCCTCCGCACCGCCGGACGCTCACTGAGCACCGATCTGCGCCGCGCGCTCACGATAGGCGACCCGCGCCGGAGTCTCTACCGCGACGCCCACTACTTCAGCGCGACCGTCGAGATCGACCCGGACCGGATGCGCCGGTGGTTGCCCGCCGGGGTCCGGCTGACCGAACCCGCGCGGGCGGACCTGTTCACCGCGTGCTTCCCGGACAACAACTTCGGTTCGCCCGGATACCACGAGGCCGGGCTGTTCGTACACGTCAAAACCATGCAGGGCACCGGAATCCATTGCCCTTGGATGATCCTCGACGACGACGTGGCCTTGATCATCGGCCGAGAACTGCTCGGCTACCCGAAGAAGCTGGGCGAGGTCGACTGGTCCGTCACCGACACGGAGATCCGTGCGACGGCCACCCGCCGTGGGCACGAACTCCTCCGCATGAGCGGCTCCCTCGGCGCGATCCTGCCCGATTCGCCACCGATCCTGGCCCGCCCGCACCGCAATGTGGTCGGCCTCGCCGGTGTCTTCCCGTCCTGGCTGGTGGGTTTCACCCCACGAGAGCGAGTGGTCGAGGTCCGCCGGATCGAGGACTTCCAGCTGACAGTCCACGGATCAGAGCGCGATCCCCTCGACCAGATGGGCATCGGCCGCGTGCTCGAAGCCAGGCTCCATCGGGTCGATCTGCTGGGTGTGTGGGTGCCACCGATTCCGCTCCGGCCACTCACCCCGCTCTTCGCGGCCAGTCGACTGCGTCCCCGGACTTTGTGATCGCGGCGGCTCCGAAGACAGCCGCCGCTTGGGGGCGAGATTGTGACTGCGGATTTCGGAATCGGTCGGGAGTATCCCGAATTCGATGCCCCTGCTTCGTCGCGATCTCGACCCGCTCGGGCCGGGTGCGGCTCGGAAGAAGAATGGGCTGTGCATCGCACGGCGGACCGCGGTGTTTCCGTTCCGGAAATTCAAGGGCATGCTGCGCGGCGACGGTGACCCACTGCGGCACAACACCGTTCGCGACGTGCCGGCCATGGCCTGAATGGTGAGCAGGTGCCGGATATGTCGCCGTTCATTCGGCAGGCCGACCTCGACGAACTCCTTGCGGTCGGACTCGCGAGCCATTGCTGACTTTCACGGGGTCGGAGCGCCCGGATAATCCTCGCCCATCGCCACGTGCTCACTCTTGTGGGCGAGTTGTCCACTCGGATGGGTCCAGTTCTGTCAATGTGAAATAGATCACAAAAGTTGCTTTTGATATTGGGAAGCTATTACTAATAGCCCGGTCGACATTCGGTTGGTCCAGTCGGGGGCAAAAGGTCGAGAGGGAGTACTTAAGTGTTCAAGCGCTCAACTCGGAATATTCTTCTCGGTGCACTGCCGGTGGTCGTGGCAGTCACCTTCGCTGGAAGCGGTGTCGCGTCGGCGGATGCCTCCGCCGACCAGCAGGCGCAATCCGCTGTCGCGATGGCCGTCCAGGGTGACGGCTACGAGACTGCCATCGCCGGGTTCTCGTTCGGGTCCGCCACCCCGGCGGCCGTGGAGATTGCGCAGGACACCGAGCTTTCCGGCGAAAGCTCCCTCGCGGAGGAGGCTGTCCCCGTGGCCTCGGATGTGGTCGCTCCTGTGGTTTCGGATGTGGTCGAGGCCGGACTGCACGACGTCACGACCGATCCGAAGGCCGAGAACTCCGACCCGGTGGTCAACGGTGCCCTCGCTGGTGCCGGCATCGGCGCACTCGCCACCCTGGTCAATTGCCTGCCGTCGGTGATCCTGCTGGGCGTGGGCTACCCGATCTGCCTCGTCCTCGGCGTCCTGCCCCACGCGGCCATCGGCGCCCTCATCGGTGGGTATGTGGGCCACGTGAACCCCGAGGCCATTCCACAGGTCCTGCCCTGAGAAGGTGAGTCGGCAGGCAACTGCCTCCGGCTAAGGGACTCCCGGTACTGCTGCGGTGAACGCCGTCGCGCCGGGAGTCTCGCTCTTTGTAGGGGATCCCGCGCGCGTCCGATGTCGTCGCACTCGGCGTCGACGGCGACTCGGTAACCGATGCGAACCGCGGGCGCATCCTCGCCCATGGCCCAACTCTGAGATGTAGCTGTGGCGGCAAAGTCCAGTGCGGGATCGTCGCCGTGGTGGCCGGACGCGGCAGTGGCGGGTGGATTCCGGGTTGTCGGCCCAGGGCGTCGAGGACGGCGCGAGTGGTCACGTGTCTCTCCTCGTCGACCGCACTCGTCCCGCAGGCGGGTTCCTGTCTGCCTCTCGCGGCGGTGTTCGGGCCGGTGAGAAGCCGTTAACTCGTTCCCGGAGCGAGGGCGGCGGCAGAATGATCGGCTCGATCACGGGAGCCTGCCCGGCCGCAGGAGCCGTCGGGCACGGCTGGCCGGGCTCGCGGGGCCGACGGATCTGCCGGGCGAAAACGGCATTCATGCAGGTCAGGGGATTGATGTATCGAGGCCTTCGTGGGCGAGCGCACTCGACCACGGGTCCGGGCACGACCAGCGCAACCGCTGGAAAACTGTGCGCGAGAGGGGACTTGAACCCCTACGTCCGTGGACACCAGAACCTAAATCTGGCGCGTCTGCCAATTTCGCCACTCGCGCTGGATGTGTACGACCGTCCAAACTCTACCGGGCAAATCCGGCTTCGCGAAGCGTTCCGGCGGCGTGGCGTACTCGCCGGTAACACGACCTGGGATTATAACGATTCGATATACCTCAACATGAGGGCCACTCATGTTTGCGAAGTGAAGTAACGGGCTGGACCTGCGGTTTGAACATGAGGCGGAGTCATGTTTCAGAAAAAACTGGCACGAGCGTACAGAAATACTCGGCGGTAGCTGCCGCCGGGACGAGAAACGTGAGGCTTTCCTCATGATTTTGTGCGATCGTGGCTCCCAACAGGCCCGAGGGGCTGCCGGATACGTGTGCGTGCCGTCGGTGGGCGGAGCGCCAGGAGAAGGAAGTCGAGCGTCTTGACGATCAACGAGAGCACCGAGATGGGCACGGGGTCGACCGCGAAAGCTGGTGGTCGTGGCCAGGCATCGGGTGTCCGCGCAGCGCTGCTGGAGCAGCTGCGCGACGGGGCCGGGTACGCGTTGGCGTTCGGTGGGCAGGGTGCGCAGTGGCTGCGCGAGCTCGAGGAGATCGGTCGCGACAGTGCGCTCGAGTCCGAGCTGACCGCGCTGGTGCACGCGGCCGAAGCACTGGTCGAGCCGGTTGCGGCGCAGTTGCTGGTGGTCCGTCCCGGCGGCTTCGACCCGATGGGCTGGATGCTGGAGAGCGAGCTGGACGAGCCGGACGAGCCGTCCTCGGCGCCCGCCGACGCGGTGCTGCGCTCGGCCGCGGTGTCGATGCCCGGTGTGCTGCTGGCCCAGCTCGCGGCCATCAAGGCGCTGCGGTTGCAGGGCCTGGACCCGACCGAGCACGCGCCGGTCGCGATCGTCGGGCACTCGCAGGGGCTGCTGGCCGCCGCCGCGGTCGAGGCCCGTGGTGAGCGCGACGCCGAACTGCTGGCCATCGCCCAGTTCATCGGTGCCGCGGCCGGGCTGGTCGCGCGCAGGCGCGGGCTGATGCCGGTCGGCGAGCGTTCGCCGATGGTCGCGGTGTCCAATGTCGACCCGGAACAGCTGCGGGCGATCGTCGCCGAGGTCGCCGAGGGCGTCGACCCCGCGATCGCCGCGGTGGTGTCGATCCGCAACGGGCGCAGGCGCGTCGTGCTGTCGGGCGCCCCGGCGCAGATCGATCGGGTGCGCGTGCGCTGCGCCCAGCTGCACGACGAGCAGACCCGCGAGCGGGAGAGCAAGTCGCGCGGTGGCGCGGTCTTCGCGCCCGTGTTCGAGGACATCTCCGTCGACGTCGCCTTCCACCACCCGGCGCTGGCCGAGACCGTCGACCTGGTCACCGGCTGGGCCCGCCAGTGCGAGCTCGACGCCGACCTCGCCGCCTCCCTGACCCAGCAGGTGCTGGTCGATCCGATCGACTGGGTCGCCACCGTCGACGAAGTCGTCGAGGCGGGCGCGGAATGGATCCTGGACCTGGGCCCCGGCGACCTGCTCTCGCGCATCACCGGCGGTTCGCTCAAGGGCACCGGCGTCGGCGTGATCGCCGCCGCCACCCGTCCGGGCCAGCGCAGCCTGCTCACCCCGGGCGCCGCGCCCGAGCCCGCCACCCCGTGGTCGGCGTTCGCGCCGAAGCCGGTGCGGCTGCCCAACGGCCGCATCGTCGTCGAGACCGCGTTCACCAAGCTGACCGGCCGCTCGCCGATCCTGCTGGCCGGCATGACCCCGACCACCGTCGATGCCAAGATCGTCGCCGCCGCGGCCAACGCGGGCCACTGGGCCGAGCTGGCCGGCGGCGGTCAGGTCACCGAGCAGATCTTCGCCGACCGGATGACCGAGCTGCGCCAGCTGCTGCAGCCGGGCCGCGCGGTGCAGTTCAACTCGCTGTTCCTCGACCCGTACCTGTGGAAGCTGCAGCTGGGCGGCAAGCGCCTGGTGCAGAATGCGCGTGCGGCGGGTGCGCCGCTGGACGGCGTCATCGTCACCGCGGGCATCCCCGAGCTCGAGGAAGCCGTCGCGCTGATCGAGGAGCTGACCGAAGCGGGCATCAGCCACGTCGCCTTCAAGCCGGGCACCGTCGCCCAGATCCGCGCGGTGCTGCGCATCGCCGACGCCGTGCCGGACTACCCGGTGATCATGCACATCGAGGGCGGCAAGGCCGGCGGGCACCACTCCTGGGAAGACCTCGACGACCTGCTGCTGGCCACCTACGCCGAGCTGCGCAGCCGCGCCAACGTGGTGGTCTGCGTCGGCGGTGGCATCGGCACGCCCGAGCGGGCCACCGACTACCTCACCGGCACCTGGGCCACCGGCCACGGCTACCCGGTGATGCCGCTGGACGGCGTCCTGGTCGGCACCGCCGCCATGGCCACCCTGGAGGCGACCACCGCCCCCGAGGTCAAGCAGCTGCTCGTCGACACCCCCGGCACCCCCGACTGGGTCGGTGCGGGCACCGCCAGCGGTGGCATGGCCTCCGGCCGCAGCCAGCTCGGCGCCGACATCCACGAGATCGACAACGCCGCCTCGCGCACCGGCCGCCTGCTCGACGAGGTCGCCGGTGACGCCGAGGCCGTCGCCGCGCGTCGCGCCGAGATCATCGCGGCGCTCGACGCCACCGCCAAGCCCTACTTCGGTGACGTCGCCACCATGACCTACCAGCAGTGGCTGGAACGCTATGTCTCGCTGGCGGTCTCGAGCGAGGTCCCGATCTCGTTCGACTGCGGCAGCGACATCGGCGACGCGATCATCGACGCCACCCGCTCGGACTGGCTCGACATCAGCTGGCGCGACCGGTTCGCGGAGATGATGCGGCGCACCGAAGCCCGGCTGCACCCCGCCGACAGCGGCGAGATCGAGACGCTGTTCGCCGACGACGAGGCCTTCGAACACCCGGTGCAGGCGCTGTGCGCGCTCAAGAAGCAGTACCCCGCGGTCGCCGAGACCGTGCTGCACCCCGCCGACGTGCCGTTCTTCGTCGCGCTGTGCAAGACCCCGGGCAAGCCGGTGAACTTCGTGCCCGTCGTCGACGCCGACGTGCGACGCTGGTGGCGCTCGGATTCGCTGTGGCAGGCCCATGATCCGCGCTACTCGGCCGACCAGGTGTGCATCATCCCCGGCACCGTCGCCGTCGCCGGCATCACCCGGGTCGACGAGCCGGTCGGCGAGCTGCTCGACCGGTTCGAGCAGGACACCGCCTACAGCCTGGTCCGCGCCGGCGTCGTGCCCGCGCCGGTCGACGCGCGTCGCGTCGCCGGGGTGGTGTCCGGCTCGCTCGACACCGTGCTCGCGGCTCCCGACGTGCAGTGGGCCGGACGCACCACCGTCAACCCGGTGCACCGGCTCGGCGCCCCGAACGAATGGGTCGTGGAGCAGGGCGTCGCGGTGCACCAGAGCACCGGCGCGACGCTGACCGAGGTCTCCGGTCCCGAAGCCGAATTCGGCTACGTCGAGCTGGCCGTGCCGCTGCTCGGCCGCGACGCGGTGAAGATCCGCATCACCGTGCCGACGAGCGTCTACTCCGGCGGCGCGCCGGTGATCACCGAGGCCGACGCCGAGACCGCCATGTCGGCGCTGCTCGGCGTGGCCGCCGGCCAGTCGCTGCCCGAGGTGAAAGCCGGTGTGGCGCACCTCAACCTGGCCTGGATGCCGGACCTGGTCGCCGACCACGCCGGTGTCACCGGTTCCGGCCTGCCCGCCACCCTGAGCACCCTCGGCCGCACCGCGCCCGACGTGCTCGTCGGCGCCTGCTGGCCCGCGGTCTTCGCGGTGCTCGGCGCGGCCCGCACCGGCAACGGCGGCTCGGTGATCGAGGGCATGCTCGACCTGGTGCACCTGGATCACCAGATCCAGCTGCTGAGCGAATTGCCCGCCGAGACCGGCATTCTCGTGGTGCGCGCCGAGAGCGGCGCGGTCGTCGACACCGACATGGGCCGGGTCGTCGAGGTGACCGTGCACGTCGGCCTGATCCTGGATCAGGGCCTCGAGCCTGCCCCGCTGGCCCGTCTGGTCGAGCGGTTCGCGATCCGCGGCCGCAACGGCGCGGGCGAGCTCACCGATCCGCCGCGCGCGGCCGGAACGGTCTCGGCCGAGGCCACCGACACCCCGCGCCGCCGTCGCCGCGACGTGTCCATGACCGCCCCGCGCGCCATGCACGCGTTCGCCACGGTCTCCGGCGACCACAACCCGATCCACACCTCCGACGCCGCGGCCAAGCTGGCCGGGCTGGGCAGCCCGATCGTGCACGGCATGTGGCTCTCGGCCGCCGCCCAGCACGCCGTGGTCGCCGTGGATCCCGAAAGCTCCGTTCCCGCACGCACTCTCACGGCCTGGACCACCCGGTTCCTCGGCATGGTGCGCCCCGGCGCGACCGTCGACGTGCGGGTGGAGCGGATCGCGGTGGACGCGGGCAGCGAGATCATCGAGGTCTCCTGCCGCGTCGACGGTGACCTGGTCATGACCGCGACCGGGCGCACCGCCGCCCCGAAGACCGTCTACGCCTTCCCGGGCCAGGGCATCCAGCGCAAGGGGATGGGCCTGGACGCGCTGACCCGCTCGAAGGCGGCCAAGCAGGTGTGGGAGCGCGCCGACGCGCACACCCGCGAAGCCCTCGGTTTCTCGATCCTGGCGGTGGTGCGCGACAACCCGACCTACCTCAAGGCGCGCGGTGTCGAGCACCGGCACCCGGACGGCGTGCTGCACCTGACCCAGTTCACCCAGGTCGCCATGGCGACCCTCGGCGTCGCCCAGGTCGCCGAGCTGCGCGAGGCCGGCGCCTTCGTCGAGGGCGCGATGCTGGCGGGCCACTCGGTCGGTGAGTACAACGCCCTGGCCGCCGTCGCCGGGGTGCTGCCGCTGGAGGCCGTGCTCGAGGTGGTGTTCCAGCGTGGCTCGGCCATGCACGAGCTGGTGCCGCGCGACGCCCAGGGCCGCAGCGACTACCGGATGGCCGCCATCCGCCCGTCGCAGATCGGGCTGCCGGACGCCGAGGTCATCGACTTCGTCAACGGCATCGGCGAGGCCACCGGGGAGTTCCTCGAGGTCGTCAACCTGAACCTGCGCGGCTCGCAGTACGCCATCGCGGGCACGGTCGCCGGACTCGAGGCGCTCGAGACCGAGATCGACCGCCGCCGCGAGGAATTCGGTGGCAAGCGGGCGTTCATCCTGGTGCCCGGCATCGACGTGCCGTTCCACTCCTCGGTGCTGCGCGACGGCGTCCCGGAGTTCCGGCACAAGCTCGAGCAGCTGCTGCCCGCCGAGGTGCACCCGGAGGTGCTCGTCGGCCGCTACATCCCGAACCTGGTGCCGCGTCCGTTCTCGCTGGACCGCGCGTTCCTCACCGAGATCGCCGAGCTCGTGCCGTCCGAGCCGCTGGCCGCCGTGCTGGCCGACTTCGACAGCTGGGCCGAGCGGGACGCCGAACTGTGCCGCGTGGTGCTGATCGAGCTGCTGGCCTGGCAGTTCGCCAGCCCGGTGCGCTGGATCGAGACCCAGGACCTGCTGTTCACCGACGCCGCCCACGGCGGCCTCGGCGTGGAGCGCTTCGTCGAGATCGGCCTCGGCGCCACCCCGACGGTGGCCAACCTGGCCTCGCAGACGCTGAAGCTGCCCGCGTTCGGCGGGGCGACGGTCGAGGTGGTCAACGTCGAGCGCGACGCCGCGGTCGTCTACGCCACCGACACCGATCCCGCGCCGGTCGACGACATCGAGGAGACCCCGGCCGAGGCGCCCGCGGCCGCTCCGGCCGCCGCGGCCGCACCGGTCGCC
>NZ_JBCGFB010000018.1:0-56140 GCF_038752175.1 Nocardia sp. No.11
GGGGCCCGGCCCGGCGGGCGGCATCGGCCGGCGCGGCGGCGGACCCGGCCGGTCACCCGGCTGGGGAGGGAGACCCGGCTGCGAACCCCGAGCCGGACGGCCGCCGTGCGGATCATCGCCGAAGGGGGAGGACTCGTAGGGCGAACTCACTGACCAGATCTCCATAACTCGTAAGGTTCAACCGGCACACGACATCCGCGCCGGAGAACCGGCGCGGATACCTTGCACCCCGAACTGTGGCGCATCAAGCGGTGGCCGCCGTCGCCCGGCGGCCGGTCATTCGGCGGCCCATTGCTCGGCAGCCCCATTACTCGGCAGCAGAGCGCCGCCCCGCTCGCGAACTCGTCCGGCGCCGGGCCGGCGCGGGCGCCGAACCGAGCACATACGACTGCACCAGGTGGTTCCAGCTGCACGAGCGGCACACCTCGACGACATGCACCGAGAACTCCTCGCTCGACTCTGCCATCCGGATCAGCTCCTCGGGCGTCCGCGCGGAGCCGGCCGCCTGGCCGAGTCCGTCGCCGTACACCCATGACACCAAGGTCAGCTGCTCTTTCCGGCAGATCGGGCAGGTCACCTCGCTACCCCGGCCGTGGAACTTGGCGGCCCGGAGCAGGTACGGATTCGCGTCGCACACCTCGGCGACGCCGACCCGGCCCGCGTAGACGTCAGCCAGCAGCGACCTGCGCCGGAGCGCATAGTCGACTACCTGCCGCTGAATTCGCACGATCACCAGAGTAGCCGGGATTGATTTGCGGTGCCGGTGGCACCGCTGCATCGGTGGTCTCGTCGTAAACTCCCGATACCGGGGTCGGCCCGGGTATTTCCGCAGGTGAGGCGAGCCAGAACGATGGCTGATTCCAGGCAGGCGCGCAGCGCCGCCGATTCCGTGACGAGGGCGCGTGATATCGATCGCGCGCAGGTGTCGACCGTGCTTGACGCGGCCTACGCCGAGGGCCAGTTGGGCGCGCAGGAGTACCACGACCGCACGGCTCGCGCCGCGTCGGCGCGGACCCTCGGGGAGCTGGAAAGGCTGACCGCCGACCTGCAATCACCCGCTGTTTTCGGTGGTCAGGGTGCGATCGAGCGGAAGCGTTTCGGCCGCAGGCACTCCGGTGAGTACCCCGCCCGGACCAGAGCCCGCGACGCCGACCGGGCCCGCACGACCGCGGCCCTGGACGCGGCGCGGGCCGACGGCCAGCTCGCTGCCGACGAGCACGCCGCGCTCACCGAATTGGCTTCGGAAGCACGCACTCTGGGTGATCTGTCCACCCTGGTTGCCGAATTGCAGCAGCGCCCGGTGGCGCCGGTGAAGCCGAAGGCGCGCAACACCTTCCGCATCGCCACGATCGCGGCGGTCGCGGTGGTGGGGATCGGCTGCTTCGTGTGGACGGTGCGCCCGGACGAACCGGCGCCCGCGGTGGTCGCGGCGGAGGCGATCAACTACAACGCCGCACCACCCCTGGTGATCCCCACGCCGACGCTCACCACCCTCGTCGGGTTCGTCCAGTTCCGCGACGACTACCGGGTCAAGTTCGGTGACACCCTGGTCGACGAGGCCGTCCTGCACGAGGAGCACGCCTCGGCCGTGCGGCGCGCGCCCGGCAACGCCGACTGGACCGCCGACTACACCTACCGTGGCGGCTTCGCCCGGTCGAATTCGCAGGTCAGCACCCGCAAACGCGACGCGCTCGACATCGATCTGGCCCAGGTGAACGCCGAGGCCCTCGGCGCGGCGCTGACGAACGCGGCCGCCACCGCCCAGGTGCCCAACGGCGCGGTCACCCACTTCCGGATCGCGAACGACAGCTGGGTGGGACGGCCGGGGATCACGATCTTCGTGCGCAACGAGGTCGCCCAGTCGGGGCATTTCGTCCTCGCGCTGTCGGGCGAAGTACTCGCGACCTACCCGTACAAAGGATGACCGAGCAATGAAGACCCCGTCTCCCGCGAAGAACCTGCGGGCCCGCGATGCCGACCGCGCCGACGTGTGCGCCCTGCTCGACGCCGCCCTGGCCGACGGCCAGCTGACCGCCACCGAACACGACAAGCGCACCGCGACCGCGATGCGGGCCGAGACCTTCGGCGCCCTCGACCGGCTCGTCGACGACCTGCAGGTACCGGGCAGCCTGGCCGCGACCCCGGTCGCCAGGGGCGTGCCGCGCGCACCCCGGCGCTGGTGGATCCCGGTCGGCGCGGTGGTGCTGGCCGCGCTGCTCGGTGCGGGCGCGGGCCTGATCGGCCGCACCGCGGGCGAGGCCGCCTTCGGCGACCCGCTGCCCGACCTCACCACCGGCAACGGATTCGCGCACTTCCTCGCCGCCTACCGCACCGAATACGGCAGCACCGTCGCCGACGAGCTGACGTTGTACCCCGAGTACGCCCTGGTCGAACGGGATTCCGGGCGACCGGGCAAGCAGGACGAGCTGCAGTATCGCGGCGACTTCAAGGCGTGGGGTTCGCAGGGCAGCCGCCCGCCCGACACCAAGTCGTTCGACCTGGCCGGCGTCGACATCGCCCGTTACGCCCGGCTGATGTCGGGCGCCTCCCAGACCACCCGGGTCCCCAACGGCTGGGTCTCGCACGTGCTGGTCAGGTACCCACCCGGCGGCGGCAAGGACGCCGAGCCGGAGATCAGCATCTACGTCAAGAACGAGGCCGAACAGAGCGGCTATCTGAAGATCCGGCTCAACGGCGAGCCCATCGCCGTGTACCCCGCCTAGCCCCGAGCAGGCCGTCTCACCAGCGCTGACGCAGTGATGTGCGTCATTGCGCTATGCCTTGTTATATCGCTCCGATATAGTTGGAACTCGCATCCATCGGTTAGGTCCGCTCGGCCTGTCAGGCCGACATAGTCAGGGAGTGAGGTCGGCGAGTGCTCGAATTGGCGATTCTCGGCCTGCTCCTGGACGCGCCCATGCACGGTTACGAGCTGCGCAAGCGGCTGACGGGCCTGCTCGGAGCGTTCCGGGCCTTCTCCTACGGTTCGCTCTACCCGACCCTGCGCAGGATGCAGACCGACGGGTTGATCGCCGAGGAGCTTCCGGAGGGCGCGATCGCGCGCCGAGCGCGCCGCGTCTACCGGCTGACGCCGGTCGGGCGGGAACGTTTCAACGAACTCCTCGCCGACACCGGTCCGCAGAACTACACCGATGACGGCTTCGGCGTTCACCTGGCCTTCTTCAGCCGCACCCCCGCCGAGGCGAGGATGCGGATCCTGGAGGGTCGGCGGCGTCAGGTCGAGGAGCGCCGAGAGGGACTGCGGGAGGCGATCAAGAAGGCCAGCGGCTCGCTGGATCGCTACACCCGTCAGCTCCACCAGCTCGGATTGGAATCAAGCGAGCGCGAAGTGCGCTGGCTCAACGAGTTGATTGCGGCGGAGCAATCGACGAAGGCGGCACCACAGAAAGAGGGAAAGAGCGGCCATGAGTGATGTCAACAAGGTTGGGTCCGGCGAGGTTCGCGTCGCGATCGTCGGTGTGGGCAACTGCGCATCGTCGCTGGTGCAGGGCGTGCAGTACTACAAGGACGCCGATGAGAACGCCACCGTTCCCGGGCTCATGCACGTCAAGTTCGGTCCCTATCACGTCAAGGACGTGAAGTTCGTTGCCGCGTTCGACGTCGACGCCAAGAAGGTCGGCTTCGACCTGGCCGAGGCGATCTTCGCCAGCGAGAACAACACCATCAAGATCTCCGACGTGCCGCCCACCGGCGTCAGCGTCCAGCGTGGCCCGACCCTCGACGGCATCGGCAAGTACTACGCGATGACCATCGAGCAGTCCGAGGCCCCGGCCGTCGACGTCGTGCAGGCGCTCAAGGACGCCCAGGTCGACGTGCTGGTGTCCTACCTGCCGGTCGGCTCGGAAGAGGCCGACAAGTTCTACGCCCAGTGCGCCATCGACGCGAACGTCGCCTTCGTCAACGCGCTGCCGGTGTTCATCGCCTCCGACCCGGTCTGGGCGCAGAAGTTCGTCGACGCCGGTGTCCCGATCGTCGGTGACGACATCAAGTCCCAGGTCGGCGCGACCATCACCCACCGCGTGATGGCCAAGCTGTTCGAGGACCGCGGCGTGGTGCTCGACCGCACCTACCAGCTCAACGTCGGCGGCAACATGGACTTCAAGAACATGCTCGAGCGTGATCGGCTGGAGTCGAAGAAGGTCTCCAAGACCCAGGCCGTGACCTCGAACCTCACCGGTTCGCTCGCGGGCAAGGTCCACGACCGCAACGTCCACATCGGTCCCTCGGACTACGTGGAGTGGCTCGACGACCGTAAGTGGGCCTACGTCCGCCTCGAGGGCCGCGCCTTCGGTGACGCCCCGCTGAACCTGGAGTACAAGCTCGAGGTGTGGGACTCGCCGAACTCGGCGGGCATCATCATCGACGCCGTGCGCGCCGCCAAGATCGCCAAGGACCGCGGCATCGGCGGACCCGTCATCCCGGCTTCGGCCTACCTGATGAAGTCCCCGCCGGAGCAGATCGCCGACGACGTCGCGCGCACCCAGCTCGAGGCGTTCATCATCGGCGCGGAGTAGTTGGAGCGCTGGCGCGCTCGAGTCGCGGCCCCTTCTGTCCCGCCGATCAGGCACCGGTGCTTGCTCCTTCGTCGCCTGCGCACCGGCGCCTGATCGGCGGGACGGCCGCGACCGCCGCTGCGCGGCGGACCCTCCTCGAGGTCGGGTCGTGGCTGGTTGCTCGATGACTAAGGCCGGGTCACAGGGTGTTTTCCCTGTGACCCGGCCTTAGTCATATGTCAATCGAGCGAGACGTAGACCTCGACGCTCGTCGGGCCGGTGTAGCGCTCGAGTTCGGCGGTGTGCGAGCGGGTGATGGTGCCCGCGTTCTCCGCCTTGATGACCTGGGCCCACGCTGTGCGCAGGAGGTCGTAGGGCTTGTCGGAGACGACGAACTTGGCGTAGCGGCCCGCGGGGATGCGGGTGAGTACGTCGCCTTCGTCGATGTCGTCGAGCCCGGCGACCTCGTAGCCCAGCACGGCCACGGCGTGATCGTTCTGGCCGATATAGGCCGCGGCGCGGGGGACCGTCTTCTCCCTGGACAGGTACCGGTCCCAGGTGAAGTTCACCAGGTCCAGGTCGCGCGCGGTCACCTCGCGACCGGCCAGCGGCACGGTGAGTCCCGCGATCAGCCCGTCTTCCAGGGTGACGATCTCGAAATCGACGGTCATGGCTACTCGTCCCCCTGCTCCGCGGTCAGCGAGACGTAGATCTCGACCGTGCGCTCGTCCGGATACTGCTCGTAGTCGCCCGCGTAGGCGCGCTCGAACTCCCCGGCGGCCTCGGCGTCCCAGATCTGGCGCCACAGCGCGACGATGGTGTCGCCGCGGTTGTCGCCGGTGGCGGAGAAGAGGGCGTAGCGGCCCGCCGGGATGCGGGCGAGCACGTCACCGACCTGGAGATCGGCGAGGGTCTTGCATTCGTAGCCGACGATATGGGTCAGGTAGGAATTGATTTCCGACGCGAAATCGACGTACCCCGTCGCGATCGGTCCCGGTAACTGCGGTCTCGCCAGCAGGTGCTGCCACGCCTCCACCACCTTCGCGCGGCGTGGCCCCTCCACGGCGAGCGCCGGACTGCGGAGCACTGTGCCCGCGATCAGCGTCTCGGGACGGTCAACGACATTGAAATCCACCTGCGTAGCCCCTATGTCTAGTCTCGTCGTCGCTCGAGCGCATATCTTCCCGCATCGATATGACAGGTTTTGCGCCGGGATCGTTCGACGCGCCGTCGCGTCGCGGCAAACCGGCGGTGCCGACTGGTCGGGCTGGTTCGCGCTCTGGCCAACGATGTTGCCACGTCCGTCGGGGTGTGGGGTCCGGGTGGCCAATCCGTGATCTATCGACCGCCGTCACCGCCCAGTCCGGGGAACAATTCGCCCGGGGTGGCCGGGCGCGGCGCGGGCGGGATGATGATCACCGGCGCCGGGTTGCGCGGGGTGCCGGTCGAGGACGGCGGGGTGATGAGCTCCGGCGCCGGACTGCGCGGCGCGTTCGTCGGCGGGTTGAGGATGTCGTAGGGGCTGCTGCCGCCCGGCGCCGCCGGCGCGGGCGCCGGTCCCGGAATCAGCCCGCCGCCGCCGGTCATCGCGGGTGTGGGGAACTGCTCGATCGGCGTGCCCGCCAGCGCGGTGTCCATCACCTGCTTCCAGATGTCCGAGGGCAGACCGGATCCCCAGATCGCGCCGCCGCGCCCGCTGCGCAGCGGCTGCGGCTGTTCGGTGCCCACCCACACCGCCGTGGACAGCGACGGCGTGTAGCCGATCATCCAGGCGTCCTTGTTGTCCTTGGTCTCGCCGAGCTGGGTGGTGCCGGTCTTCGCCGCCGAGGGCCTGCCCTCGGCCAGCCCGTGTCCGTTGGAATAGTTGGCGATCGGCGTCATCGCCTGGGTCGTGGCGTCGGCGATGGCCGCGGTGATCCGCTGCTCGGGCTCCGGAAGTTGTTTGCCCACCCGGTTTTCCGGTGCGCCGCGATCGATCAGCACCCGCCCGTCGCCGGTGACGACCCGCTGCACGAAATACGGCTGGTGATAGACGCCCGACGCCGCCAGCGTCGCGTACGCCGAGGCCATGTCCAAGGGACGCACCAGATACTGACCGAGCACGATCCCGTTGAGCGGCGCTTCGCCCGCCTCGGTGAGGGTTTCGACGTCGAGGCCGGGAATGCGCTCGGGAATGCCCGCCAGATGGGCGGCCTCGGCGATCGAGCGCGGGCCGTCGGCCATCGTCATGGTGAGCCGGTAGAAGCTGGTGTTCAGTGAGCGTTTGAGCGCTTCGGTGAGTGCGCAGCGGCCGCACGAGTCGCCGTCGGCGTTGGTGATCGTGGTGCCGCGGTCGACGACGGGAGAGCTGTCGATCGCCCTGGTCGGCGGGATGCCCTGGCGCTGTGCCGCGACGAGCGCGAACACCTTGAACGACGACCCGGTCTGCAACGGCGCCTGGGCGAAGTCGAAGCCCGTGCCGGTCTCGCCGCCGTAGTAGGCGCGCACGGCGCCGCTGCGCGGGTCGATCGAGACGACGGCGGCGCGCAATTCCGGCGGCTGCCATTCGAGCCGCTGCCGCACGGTGTCGACGGCGCCCGCCTGCGCCACGGGGTCGATGGTGGTGGTGATCTGCAATGCGCCGGTGTTGATGTCGGCGTCGGTCAGGCCCGCCGCGCGCAGCTCGCGCATCACCTGAGTGCGGATGTGTCCCTCCGGCCCGAGCGCCACCGGTTCGGCCGGGATCTCGGGCAGCGGGATGATCGCCGGGAACACCGTCGCGTCGCGCTCGCCGGGCGCGAGCACCTTCATCTCGACCATGCCGTCGAGCACGTACTGCCAGCGTGCCTTCAACTGGTCGAGGTGGTTCTCCGGATCGAGCACCGACGGCGAGCGGATCACCGCGGCCAGCACGGCGCCCTCGGCCAGGGTCAACTCGGGTACCGGCTTGTCGAAGTAGGCCTTCGACGCCGCGGCGATGCCGTAGGCGCCGCGCCCGTAGTAGATGGTGTTCAGATAGGCCGCGAGGATCTCGTCCTTGCTCCACTGCCGCGACATCTTCGCCGCGATGATCAGCTCGCGCATCTTGCGAGTGACGGTGCGCTCGGAGCTGAGGAAGGCGTTCTTCACGTACTGCTGGGTGATGGTCGACCCGCCGCCGGCGTTGTCGTGGCCGAGCAGGTTGTCGCGGGCCGCGCGCAGGAACCCGCTCGTCGAGTAGCCGGGGTTGGTGTAGAAATTGCGGTCCTCGGCGGCCAGTACAGCGTCGCGGACCGGCATCGGCACCTCGGTCAGCGGGATCGGAATCCGATTGCCTTGCGGCGGGATGAATTTCGTCAGCACGGTGGTGCCGTCGGCGGCCAGCACGGTGGCCGGCTGTTCGACCGCGACCTCGGCGGGCTCGGGAATCTCCGAACTCCAGTAGATCGCGAAGAACAGCAGCGCGGGCACGCAGACGAAGATCACGAACAGCGCCAGGATCAGCCGCCGGATCTTCTGTCCTCTGGTACGTGGCGCGCGGGGTTCGTCACCGTCACCGTCGGCGGCCAGCCGGGCGGCCTGGGCCCGTCGCGCCGCGCCCTTGCGCGGCGGTTGATCACGGCCGAGCGGGTCCTTGAAACCGGCGATCGAGGTATACGGCGCGTCCCCACCGGAACGCCTGCGCCCACCCTCGGAGGCCACGACCATCTCCTTCCGGAGCGAGGGGAAGAACTCACCTGTACCGACGTGCCATCGATAGCAAGACTCTACCCGCCGGGCGTCGTGGAACCCGGGAGGAGCGCGTGGGGGCGGCGAACGCGCCGCCCCGCACCGATCAGCTCTTCACGCCACCGGCGGTCAGACCGGAGATGATCCGGCGCTGGAACACCAGGACCATGATCACCAGCGGCACCGTGACGATCACGCCCGCCGCCATGATCGCCGCGTACGGCTGCACCAGCGGATCGTTGCCGGAGAACTGGGCGATCGCCACCGTCACCGGCCGCGTCTTCTCACCCGACAGCAGCCGGGCCAGCAGGTACTCGTTGATCGAGGCGATGAACGCCAGGATCGCCGTGGTGAACACCGCGGGCGCCGCCAGCGGCAGCATGATCAGCCGGAACGCCTGGAACTTGGTAGCGCCGTCGATGCGCGCGGCTTCCTCGAGCTCCCAGGGCAGCTCGGCGAAGAACGACGCCAGGATGTAGACCGTCATCGGCAGCACGAAGGAGATGTTCGGGATGATCATCGCCTGGTAGTGGCCGATCCAGCCCAGATCGGTGAACAGCTGGAACAGCGGCGTCACCAGCACCACGGCCGGGAACATCGAGGCCGACAGGATCAGCCCCGAGACCAGGTACTTGCCCGCGAACGCCATCCGGGCCAGCGCGTAGGCGGCCAGCACGCCGAGCAGCAGCGCCACCGCGGTGGTGGCGGCGCCGATGATCACGCTGTTGAGCAGCGCCTGCCCGAAGTTGTTGCCGCGACTGGTGTCGAAGGCGTTGCGGAAGTTGTCCAGCGTCACGTGGGTCGGCCACGGGGTGCTGTCGAAGGTGTAGGCCTGGTCGCGGAACGCCACGACCGTCATCCAGTAGAACGGGCCGAGCCCCCACACCAGCACGATCAGCACGCCGAGGTACATCCGCACGGTGCCGATCCGCTTGCGCCACGACACCGGCTGCACCGGCGCCTCCGCGCGCTCGACGGGCGCCTCTTTCGTCATCGAGATGCTCATCAGTTCGCCTTCCGCTGTTCTTCCTGCGTGCGAACGGCGTTGGCGCCCAGCACCTTCACCAGCACGAACGCGATAGCGAAGACGAGCAGGAAGGTGATCGTCGAGAGCGCGGCGGCGCTGTTGGGACCTTGGCGCACCTGCTCGACCACCAGGATCGACAGGGTGTTCGTCGACGGGTTGCCCAGCGTCATGATCGCGGGCAGGTCGTACATGCGCAGCGCGTCCATGGTGCGGAACAGCACCGCGACCAGCAGCGCGGGCTTGAGCAGCGGCAGCGTGATGTGCACGAACCGCTGCCACGCCGACGCGCCGTCGACCTTGGCCGCCTCGTACACGTCGGCCGGAATCACCTGCAGGCCCGCCAGAATCAGCAGCGCCATGAACGGGGTCGTCTTCCACACGTCGGCGGCGATGACCGCGAACCGCGACGCCCAGACGTCGGAGGTCCACAGGATGTGGGTGCCGAGCACCCGGTTCACCACGCCGTCGTACTGGAACATGAACTCCCACAGCCGCGCGGTGACGGCGGTGGGGATCGCCCACGGGATCAGCACCGCGGCGCGCAGCAGGGCCCGGCCGCGGAAGGTCTTGCCCATCACCACGGCCATGCCGAGGCCGAGCACCGCTTCCAGCGACACGGTCACCACCGTGAAGAACAGGGTGACCCCGACCGCCGACCAGAACTGGGAGCCGAGCGTGCCCGTCGGGCAGGCGACGACGCCGCCGAGCGTGTTGCACTGCTGCAGCAGCCAGTGCGTGTAGTTGCTCAGCCCGGCGCCGCCGCCCTCGACGAACATGCCGGTGGCCGGGTCGATCCCGGAGTCCTTCTGGAAGGACATGATGATCGCCTGGACCACCGGATACCCGATGACCACGGCCAGCGCGACGAGCACGGGCGTGACGAACAGCCACGCCTTGCCGGATTGTCGCAGTTCCAGCGCTAGCCCGCGCTGCTTGGCTCCCGAAGGATCCGACACCGTTACTACTCTCCTACGGTCTGGTCGGGTCCGCTGCGCGCTCCGCTACGAACCGGCGGTCTCGATGCCCTTTTGCATGCCGGCGACAGCGTCGTCGACGGACTTCGTGCCGTTCAGGGCAGCATAGGCGTTGTCCTGGATGGCCTTCGACACCGCGGGATAGAACGGGGTGACCGGACGCGGCACGGCGCTGGCGATGGACTCCTTCAGCGCGGGCAGGTACGGCATCTTCGCGATCAGGGCCGGGTCGTCGTAGAGCGAGGCGCGCACCGACGGCAGCGCGCCCGAGGCGATGATCTGCTGGGCCTCTTCGCTGATCAGGTAGCGCACGAAATCGGCCGCGGTGGCCTTGTTCTTGGAGAACGCGCTGATCGCGGCGTTGTAGCCACCCAGGGTGGACGCGCCGACGCCGGTGTTGCCGGGCAGCGGGGCCACGCCGAACTTGTCCTTCACCGCGGAGGTGTCGGCGTTGGCCTGGGCGTACAGGTACGGCCAGTTGCGCAGGAACAGCAGCTTGCCGGACTCGAACGCGCTGGCGCTCTCGCCTTCCTTGAAGGTGATGGCTTCCTTGGGGATGTCACCGCTCTTGTAGGCGTCGACGAGGACCTTCAGGCCCGCCTTCGACTCCGGGCTGTTCACGGTGGGGGTCTTGCCGTCGGCGCCGACGAAGCTGCCGCCGAAGGCGTTGATGACCTCGGAGGTGTTCACGGTCAGGCCCTCGTAGGGGGCGAGCTGACCGGCGTAGCAGCCGATGTTGTTGTCGCGCGCCACCTGGCACTGGCCGAGCATCTCGGTCCAGGTGCGCGGGGCGTTGGGGACCAGGTCCTTGCGGTAGTACAGCAGGCCGCCGTTGGTGTTGCGCGGGGCCGCGTACAGGGTGCCGTTGTAGGTGGCGCTGGCCACGGTCGGCGCCAGCAGCGGCGCGGTGTCGATGGCGAAGGTGTCCTTGAGCGGCTGGATCCAGCCCTTCGCGGCGAATTCCGCGGTCCACGGCACATCCAGGGCGACGACGTCGTAGCCGTCCTGCTTGGCGCGGAAGTGCTCGGCGAGGTCGTCGTGCTGCTGGTTGGCGTCGGCCGACTGCTCCTTGAACGTCACCTGCTCGTTGGGGTGCGCGGCGTTCCAGCGGTCGATGAGCTGCTTGACCACACCGGTCTCGGTGGTGTCCTTACCTTCGACGTAGGTGATCGGGCCGCGGCCGGTCAGGTTCTGGTCGAGCGCGTTGCCTCCGTTGTCACTCGAGCAGGCACTCGCGAACGATGCGGTAAGCAACGCAATCGAGGCAGCAGCCATCGTCGCTCTGGGGACAAACTTCAAGGCCATCGCAGACACTCCAGGGTCGAGACGTGAGCAGCAGCACACCCGTGCGGTGCACGGGTCAACATACATGGTGGCGGGTCGTCACGTCCGATCGTCCTGTCCAATCACATACTTTCCGGTCAGTTCGCGAACGGATCACAGTCGGTGGGGTGCCCTACTCTCGACGGGGTGACCAGTCCATCGCCGTCGACGCCCGACCGGATGCTCTCGCGCATCGGGGGTTTGCTGCGCAAGGCCGAGGCCACCGACAACGAACACGAGGCCGAGGCGTTCCTGGCCGCGGCCCAGCGCCTGGCCACGAAATCCTCGATCGACCTGGCCGTGGCGCGGTCGCACGTGGCCGACCGCGAGCGCAGGTCCACGCCGGTACAGCGGATCATCCCGATCGGCGAACCGGGGCGAAAGGGACTGCGGACCTACGTCCAGCTGTTCGTCGCGATCGCCGCCGCCAACGATGTGCGCTGTGATGTCGCCCGCAGCTCCGCGCAGGTCTACGCCTACGGTTTCGCCGCCGATATCGACACCTGCGAGGCCCTGTACGCGAGCCTGCTGATCCAGATGGTGCGCGCGTCCGATCACTACATCAAATCCGGCGCCTACCGGGAGGCGACCGTCGTCAAGATCGTCGCCGAGAAGCGCTTCGGGCGCACCGTCCGCCGCAAGGTGGAGGCGCCGGTCGCCGGCGTCACCGCGCGCCTGAACTTCCAGATGGCCTTCGCGGCCCGCGTCGGCGCCCGTCTGGCCGAGGTGAAAGCCGAGGTCGTCGCCGAGCAGGTCCCGGCCGAGTCGACCGGCACCGCACTGGCCCTGCGCGACAAGGAAGTAGCCCTCACCGACTTCTACACCGCCACCTCCGAGGCGCGCGGCACCTGGCGCGGGCCGCAGACTTCCACCGGGCACTCGGCCGCCGCGCGCCGGGCCGGCGACCGCGCCGGGCGCGCCGCGCGATTGGGCACCTCACCCGAACTGCCCGCCGCCCGGGCGAAGCTCGGCCGATGAGAGCGGACCTGCTCGGTCGTTCGCCGGGACGGAGCAGCGACGCTGCGATCGTGCGCCCGTCACGGACAGTGCCGCTGCCGACGGGCGGGGGGACGGTCGGCTCGCCGTGCGCACGGACGGACGGGGCGTTGCCACCCGCCGTCGACGCGGGTCGTCGGGCGCTGCCGACGTCAGTGGGTGCCGCGAGCGGTCCGGGCGACCGGCGCGGGCCCATGTCTTCCGGAGCAGGCCGTGGCCTCGCCTGATTCCGGTCGTCGTCGAGACACCCAGCGGGCCAAGGTCTATGACGGCGAGCAGATGGTTCGGGGTGTGTTCGATCGTGCGCAGGAGTTCGGGCACCGCACGGTCGAGGTCTACGGTTCGCAGCTCACGCTGCCCGTCGAGCGACGCTTCGCCTCGGTCGAGTCGGTGCAGTCCTACGCGGACAAGGTGCTGGCGCTGAATTGGGTGCGCGCGCGGTGGGACAGGGCCGAGGTGCCGGTTCGGGTCCGCGCACGAGCAGGCGCGTCGGCGGCCCACTACGAACCCGCCGACGCGGTGCTGGCCGTCCCGCTGCACACCGGCGTGACCGCGTGGGCGTTGCGTGAACTGGTAGTGCTGCACGAACTCGCCCACCATCTCGCCCCCGGGCCGGGGGAGGTGCCGCACGGCCCCGAATTCTGCACTCGTTACGCCGAATTGGTGGATGGTGTCATCGGACCCGAAGCGGCCCTGCTGATCCGCGCGACGTTCGCCGGCTGCGGAGTTCGTTTCGGCTGAGGTCGATCCGACCGCCACTCGCGCCGCCGTCGGGGGCCTGAACACGGCGAATCCCGCCGGTCGTCTAGCACCGGCGGGATTCGAGGGTCGGATCAGTCCTCGGCGATCTGCAGGTCGACCTCGATGTTGCCGCGCGTCGCGTTGGAGTACGGGCAGACCTGGTGCGCCTGTTCGGCCAGGGCCTGGGCCTGCTCGCGCGACAGGTGCGGCAGGGTGATCTCGAGCGTGACGGCCAGTCCGAAACCGCCGTTGTCGTTCGGGCCGATCGAAACCTGCGCGCCGACCGCGGAATCGGCGATGTTCGCGCCCGCCTTCTTGCCGACCAGCCGCAGCGCCGAGTGGAAGCACGCGGCGTAACCGGCCGCGAAGAGCTGCTCGGGGTTGGTGCCCGCGCCGTCGCCGCCCATCTCCTTCGGCGGCGCGAGCACGACGTCGAGCTTGCCGTCGGTGGTGCGCGCGGTGCCGGTGCGGCCTTCGCCGCTGGCCAGGGCTTCGGCGGTGTAGAGGACCTGCATGGAAGCTCTCATTTCTCTGTGAGGGTGTCGGTGAGTTTGCGCAGTAGTCCGCGCAGTGCGGTGACCTCGTCGGTGGACAGTCCCGCGATCTGGGCCATCTCGACCGGGATCCGGCACGCCTCGGCGCGCAGGCCCCGCCCGTGTTCGGTGAGCACGATGTCGACGCGACGTTCGTCGTCGGCCGCTCGCCGGCGCTCGACGAACCCGGTCGCCTCCAACCGCTTGAGCAGTGGAGACAACGTTCCCGAGTCCAGTTCGAGCGCCTTGCCGAGCTCGCCGACGCTGCGCCCGTCGCGCTCCCAGAGCGCGAGCATCACCAGGTACTGCGGATAGGTGAGTCCGAGCCGTTCCAGCTTCGGTCGGTAGACCGCCGTCATCGCCCGCGAAGCCGCGTACAGCGGAAAGCACAGCTGCTCGTCGAGGGTGAGTCCGTCGGTCATGACAACAATGTAGCCCACAATTAAGTTGTGCACAACCATTCAGTGGAATGCGACGGCGAGAAACCCGGAGACGTAGGCCACCCCGAACAGCACCGGCACCCACTGCTCGATATGCGACAACGGCCAGTACCGCGCCCGATCCCGCCCCTCCCCGAGTGCCCACCACTCGCCCTTCCAGAACGGCGACGCGGGCAACCGCTCCTCCAGCGCTCCCACTACCTGGTACTTCGCCGCGTTCAGCAGTCGATAGCTGCGCACCAGGTAGAACCAGGCGAAACACTGCCCGAGGACGGCGATCAACGGAATCACCAGCCACCTCGCGGTATCGCCGGGCGGCGACTTCCCGAACACGGTGACCAGGGTGAAGATGCCGGTATTGAGCGTCAGGAAGAACGAGTTCGCCAACCCCCGCCGCGCGCTCACCCGGTCGGCCATCTCCACGCAGAGCCGATACTGCTCGAGGACGGCGCTGTCGTAGGCGGCGGTGCGTTCACCGGCCGCTCGACCGACCGCCGGGTCGTTCCAGAGCCGGTCGCGGAGCTCGGACCCTCGATCGTTGTCGTCCACCGCTCGCCTCCACGGTGTCGCGTGCAGGGTGATCACCCTTCGAGCCTGCCGCCGACGGGCGCGTGGGTCGCGGGTAGTCGACTACTCGGCTTCGCCCGGGTCGATGCGCGTGTGCCGAGGGGATGGACCACCGAGATCGGTGAGCGGGGGCGTCACCGGCACGGCATGGACCACCCCGGGTCGGCGGACAGCAGCGCGCTGACCCGCTCGTACCGCCGCAACCACCACGCGGTCCGGTCGATATCCGGGTGGCGGTACTTGTCGAGCAATGCCGGATCGGGTTCCGGCGCGGCGGTGGGCACCGGGAGCCAGCCGCCGACCGGGCGCAGCGAATCGGCGACCAGATCGCCTTCGAACAGTGCGAGAGTGCCCAAGCCGCAAGCAAATTCGAGATCCGGCAGGGTGCCTGCCAGCGCGATCTGCGCGGCCAAGCCGACGCTGGTCTCCAACGCTGAGGACACCACGGTCGGCAGCCCGGCGGCCGCGGCGACCGCCAGCGCCCGCCGTACCCCGCCCAGCGGAGTGCATTTCAGCACCGCCACATCCGCGGCACCCGCCACCGCGACCCGCAACGGATCCTCGGCCCGCCGGATCGACTCGTCCGCCGCGATCGGCACGTCGACCCGCCGCCGCACCTCGGCCAGCTCCTCGACCGTCCGGCACGGCTGTTCGACATACTCCAATCCACCAGCGGCCCGGTCGATCTCCCCGATGTGCCGAACCGCGGTCTCGACATCCCACACCGCGTTGGCATCGACCCGGATCGCCCCGTCCCCGATGGCTTCCCGTACCGCCGCCACCCGAGCCAGATCCTCCGCCAACGACCCCGGGTGATCGGCCACTTTCACTTTCGCCGTCGCGCACCCCGACTCCCGCACGATCCGCCGGGCCCGCTCCGCGTCCACCGCGGGCACCGTGCAATTCACCGGCACCCGATCCCGCACCGGCGCGGGCCACCCCACCGTCGCCTGCTCGACCGCGGTAGCCAGCCACCCCACCGCCTCCCGATCGTCATACTCGGGAAACGGGCAGAACTCTCCCCACCCCAATTCGCCCCGAATCAACATCCCCTCACGCACGGTGATCCCCCGAAACCGCGTACGCAGCGGAATCGCATAAACGAACGTCTCGGCACCCACCCCGCGATCGTAGAACCCGCCGGTGTGTCTCAGTCGATGCCCTCGTCCAGCTGTTCCCAGGTCAGTACGACGGGAAATGGCGTCAACGTATCGATGGCCGCCGCGTAATCGTCGGTGCGATTGCGGAATCCGTTCGATACGTACCTTCCCTCGGAGTTGAGGGTGAGCATCTCGATGGACACGGCGGGTCCGTCGTCGTTGGCCATCCGGACGATCCAGTAGTGCTGAATGCCGTAGCGGGCGTATTCGGAGCGCTTATCGATGGTGTCCGCGGTGACAGTTGTCGGTGACACGACTTCGACCACCAGAATGGTGTCGGCGACGGTCGGCTTGGTCTTCCAGCGATTGCGTGGACCAGTCGAACGCTTCGGACACGATGCGATCCTTCGGCTCGGGGCAAGCCTGGTCATCGTACGTCGCCACGGTGACGGAATGCCCGGGTCGGCGTCCGGGACGCCGACCCGGGCGGGGTTTCAGAGGCGTTCGATGATGGTGGCGTTGGCGAGGCCGCCTGCTTCGCACATCGTCTGCAGGCCGTAGCGGGCGCCGCGCTGGTGCAGGGCGTGGACGAGAGTGGTGGTGAGGCGGGCGCCGGACGCGCCGAGGGGGTGGCCGAGGGCGATGGCGCCGCCGTTGACGTTCACCTTGGCCGGGTCGGCGCCGGTTTCCTGGGCCCAGGCCAGCACGACCGGGGAGAAGGCCTCGTTGATCTCGATCAGGTCGATGTCGTCGAGGGTCAGGCCGGAACGGCGCAGCACCTTCTCGGTCGCGGGGATGACCGCGGTGAGCATGAGCAGTGGATCGTCGCCGGCGACGGCGAAGCTGTGCAGCCGTGCCAGCGGGCGCAGGCCCAGCTCGGCGGCGCGTTCGCCGGACATGATGAGCACCGCCGCGCTGCCGTCGCTGACCTGGCTGGCCGAGGCCGCCGTGATCTCCCAGCCGATCTGCGGGAAACGCGCCGCCATGGCGGGGTCGTAGTAGGCGGGCTTCAGCTTGCCGAGCGTCTCGAGCGTGGAGCCGACCCGGATGCCCTCGTCGGTGTCGAGCCCGTTCAGCGGTGCCAGCTCGGCGCTGAACAGTCCGTCTTTGGTGGCGCGAGCGGCCTTTTCGTGGCTACCGAGCGCGAACTCGTCGAGCTGGGTGCGGGTCAGGCCCCACTTCGCGGCGATCAGTTCGGCGCTGATTCCCTGGGGTACCAGCCCGTCCGGGTAGCGCTCGGTGAAGGCGACGCCGGACAGATCGGTGGCCCCGATCAGATTGGCGCCCATGGGAACCCGGCCCATGGACTCCACACCGGCGGCCACCACGATGTCGTAGGCGCCCGCGATCACGCCCTGGGCGGCGAAGTGGATGGCTTGCTGACTGCTGCCGCACTGCCGGTCGACGGTGGTGGCCGCCACCGACTCGGGATACCCGGCGGCGAGCGCGGCCCGCCGGGTCATGTTGGAGCCCTGTTCCCCGACCTGGGTGACGATGCCGCCGATGACGTCGTCGATCAGGGCCGGGTCGATGCCGCTGCGCTCGACGACCGCGCGCAGGCTGTGTGCGAGCAGGTCGACGGGATGGATGTCGTGGAGCGCGCCGTTCGGCTTGCCCCGGCCGATGGGGGTGCGTACCGCTTCGACGATGACCGCGTCTCGCATGGGAGTCCTCTTTCGACGGTGAGCCAACGCTGACTCTATCCAACAATAGCCAGCTTAGGCGCTAACTATCATCTCCTCAAGTCAGAGGTGGGTATGATGTCGGTCATGGCAGCCGTGATGGAAGGGCCACTGGCCGATCTGAGCAAGTGGGATACCGCGGGCTGTTCGATCGCGCGGGCCATGGACCTGATCGGAACGCGCTCGGCGGTGCTCATCCTGCGCGAGGCGTACTACGGCACCACCCGCTTCGACGGCTTCGCCCGCCGCGTCGGCATCACCGATGCCGCCGCCGCGAGCCAGCTCCGCAAGCTCACCGCGGCCGGGCTCCTGGAAAAGCGCCCCTACCAGGAAGAAGGCATGCGCACCCGCAACGAGTACGTGCTCACCCAGATGGGCCGCGACCTACTGCCCGCGGTGGTCGCCCTGTGGCAGTGGGGCGACACCTACCTCCAGCCCGGCCCGGCGCCCCTGCATCGGGTCGACGTCACCACGGGTGCGCCGGTCCGCGCCGAACTGCGCAGCGCCGACGGCACCGAGGTCCCGCTCGAGCAACTCGCCGTCCGCGTCAACCCCGACTACCTGCGCTACCGCGACGCCGAGCGCGCGAAGGGCCGGGACACCTGATCGCCTCGCCCCGAGGGGTGACGCACTCGGTCGTCGCCAGGTGAACCACTCAGGCGGTGAAGACGCCGATGTTCACGTCCTCGGTGCCGAGAGCCTGGAACAGGCTGACCCAGAGGAGAACCATCGGCTCGGTGCTGCGGGCGGTGTGGAGGGGGCCCAGGTCGATGAGCTGATCCGGAGCCCAGCCGAACGCGGTGAGCACCTCGGTGACGGTCTTCTTGGCGGCGGCGTCGTCACCGCTGAGGAAGATGCTGTGCTTGCCCGGGATCCGGCCGGGGTCCACCATCACCTGGTTGTTGGTGGTGTTGAGCGTCTTCACGACGAACGCGTCGGGGAAGGCGGCCTGGAGCGACTCGGCCACGCTGCCCTCGGCGGGCACGACGAGTTTCGGCGGGAAGCCCTGGGAGAAGTCGAGCGGGTTCGACACGTCGACGACGACCTTGCCGCGCAGGTTCGCCGCGCCCGCCGCGGTGAGCGCGGCCAGCGAGACGGTGCCGGAGGTGGCGTTGACGATCAGCTCGGCGGTGGCCGCCGCGTCGGCGAAAGTGCCGTGAGCGCCGCCGGTTTCGGCCGCCCAGGCGGTGGCGTCGGGATTGTCGGCCGTGCGCGACCCCATCGTCACCGTGTGCCCGATCTCGACCAGCTTGCTCGCCAGCCGACGGCCGACCTGCCCTGTGCCGAGTACTGCTACGCGCATTTTCCGCTACCTCGTCTGTCGCGACCCCCGCCCGGCGAATGCCGGGGCCCGGTCAGCATAGGCCCAGGTGAGGGCATCCGCCGAGCGACTACGCGCACAGCTGAATCGGACGTGCGCGGAGCCGGGCGAGCGACACCGATCGCCCGCCCGGACCGCAGTCAGCGCAGCCGACGACCGTCCACGGCGCTGAAGAAGTACACGTGCTCGGGATCGGTGGTCAGCTCCAGCAGCTCGCCCCTGGCCGGCGGCCTGCGCCAATCCACCCGCGCCACAATGGTCTCCCCGGCCTGCCCGCCCGCACCGTCGGCCAGCGCGCGACCGTAGACGTAGGCGTCGGAGCCGAGCTCCTCGACCACGTCGACCTCCATCCGCAGCCCACCCTTGCCCACCTCGAGGTGTTCGGGCCGGATGCCGAGCACGACCGAGCCCTCGCCCGCGTCGGCCACCGCGCGCGGCACCCGCACCGGGTAGCCGCCGATGGTGACCGTGCCGTCGGCGACGGGCAGCGTGAACAGGTTCATCGCGGGCGAGCCCATGAACCCGGCGACGAACACGTTCGCCGGATCGCGATAGAGATCGCGCGGCGAGGCGCACTGCTGCAGCAGGCCGTCCTTGAGCACGGCGACGCGGTCGCCCATCGTCATGGCCTCGACCTGGTCGTGGGTGACGTAGACGGTGGTGGTGCCGAGCCTGCGCTGCAGCTGGGCGATCTGGGTGCGGGTCTGCACGCGCAGCTTGGCGTCGAGGTTCGACAGCGGCTCGTCCATCAGGAACACCTGCGGCTGGCGCACGATCGCGCGGCCCATCGCCACGCGCTGACGTTGACCGCCCGACAGCGCCTTGGGCTTGCGGTCGAGGTACTGCTCGAGGTCGAGCAGCTTGGCCGCCTCCAGCACGCGCTGGTCGCGCTCGGCCTTGGACACCTTGGCCAGCTTCAGCGCGAAGCCCATGTTCTCCGCGACCGACATGTGCGGGTAGAGCGCGTAGTTCTGGAACACCATCGCGATGTCGCGATCCTTGGGCTCGGCGTTGGTGACGTCGTTGTCGCCGATCAGGATCCGGCCGCCGTTGACCTCCTCGAGGCCGGCCAGCATGCGCAGCGAGGTGGACTTGCCACAGCCGGACGGGCCGACGAGGACCAGGAATTCGCCGTCGGCGATCTCCAGGTCGAGTGCGTCGACGGCGGGTGTGGTCGCACCGGCGTAGAGCCTGGTGGCGCGGTCGAAGGTGACGGTAGCCATGCGTAGTTCAACATCCCATCCCGGCAGGAACGTGCCGGACGATCCGAGTACAGGGTCGCTGGGATCGTAGCGGCCCGCCCGGACCCGCTCGGTATTTCCGGGTAGCCTCGGGCGCGGAGTCCACCCGAGTGCCGAGGAGCGCGGTATGAGTCGTCCAGTCCGTATCGGAGTCCAGCTTCAGCCGCAGCACGCGCCCGACTACGCGCTCATCCGCGACGCGGTGTTGCGCGCGGAGGACGCGGGCGTGGACATCGTCTTCAACTGGGACCACTTCTTCCCGCTCACCGGTGACCCCGCCGGCGCGCATTTCGAGTGCTGGACCATGCTCGGCGCGTGGGCCGAGCAGACCGAGCGGGTCGAACTCGGCGCGCTGGTCACCGGCGGCGGCTACCGCAATCCCGATCTGCTCGCCGATATGGCCCGCACGGTCGACCACATCAGCGGCGGCAGGCTGATCCTCGGGATCGGCGCCGGCTGGTTCCAGCGGGACTACGACGAGTACGGCTACGACTTCGGTACCCCGGGCACCCGGCTGAACCTGTTGAAGGACAACCTGGCCCGGATCAAGACGAGGCTGGCGAAGCTGAACCCGGGGCCGGTCCGGGAGATCCCGATCCTGATCGGCGGTGGCGGCGAGCGCAAGACGCTGCGCCTGGTCGCCGAGTACGCCGACATCTGGCATTCCTTCGTCGATGTGGACACGCTGGCGCACAAGAACAAGGTCCTCGCCGAGCACGCCGCCGCCGTCGGTGCCGACGCGGACCGGATCGAGCGGTCGGTGCAGTGGCAGGGTCGCGAGCAAGCCGACGCGTTGCACGCCGCGGGTGTCACGCTGTTCACCGTCGGCGTCTCCGGGCCCGACTACGACCTCGGCACCGTGCGCAAGGCCATCGAATGGCGCGACGATGTGAACCCCGAACTCCTGGAAGGCCTCGCCTGACCTGCTGATCCGTCCCGACGCGGGGTGCGCGTAACCCTCGCCGTGCAAGGTTGCGGCTAGGGTCTATCGCCATGGCAGGTGTGCGTGCTGTGCGAACCCGGGCGCGGTTAGCCGCGTTGTTACTGCTCGTCGGCGTGGCCGCGACCGGCTGTGGCGACAGTGGTGACACGGCGACCCGTGATCTGTGTTCCCCACCCGGCGCGAGCGCGGCCACGGCCGCGCCGACCAACCTCGCCTCCTCGGCGACCGCGGGCACCGATCGCTACACCACCGCGACCACCGCGCCGATCGAGTCGATCGATACCGGCAAGCTCGGACTGCTCAATCCCGGGACGCTCAGCGTCGGCACCCTGTCGGACGCGCCGCCGAGCATCTGCGTGAACGGGCAGGGCACGTTCACCGGCTTCGACAACGAATTGCTCAGGGCTATCGGCGAGAAGCTCGGACTGCGGGTCGAGTTCTCGGGTACGGAGTTCGCCGGTCTGCTCGCACAGGTCTCGGGCAAGCGGTTCGACGTGGGCTCGTCGAACATCACCACCACCGACGCCAGGCGGGAGCTGGTCGGTTTCACCAACGGCTACGACTTCGGTTACTTCTCGCTGGTCGTGCCGCAGGGCAGCGCCATCAAGGGCTTCGGTGATCTGAGCGGCAGCACCAGGATCGCGGTCGTGCAGGGCACCGTGCAGGACGAGTTCGTGGTCAACCAGCTGAAGCTGGATCCGGTGAAGTTCCCCGACTACAACACCGCCTACGCGAATCTGAAGTCGGGTCAGGTCGACGCCTGGGTCGCCCCGTCGGCCCAGGCCGAGGGCGCGATCAAGCCCGGCGACGGAATCGTGGTCTCGGAGAACACCTTCAGCCTGGACAATTTCGTCGGCTACGCCGTCGCCAAGAACAATCAGCCGCTCATCGACGCGCTGAACTCCGGCCTGGACGCGGTGATCGCCGACGGCACCTACGCCCGGCTCTACGAGGACTGGGTACCGCGTGAACTGCCGCCGGGCTGGAAGCCCGGCTCCAAAGCCGTGCCAGCCCCGCAACTTCCGGACTTCGCCGCGATCGCCGCGGCGCAGGAGCCGGGGCAGACCGAGCAGGCGGTGCAGAAGTCGACCCTGCAGCAGTTGAAGGACACGTTCTTCGACTGGTCCCTGTACCGCAAGGCCTTTCCCGATCTGATCAAGACCGGCCTGCCGAACACGCTGATCCTGGCGCTGGTGTCGGGCGTGCTCGGCACGGTGCTCGGCATGATCCTGGCGGTGATGGGGATCTCGCGCACCCGCTGGTTGCGCTGGCCCGCCCGCGTCTACACCGACATCTTCCGTGGTCTGCCCGCCGTCGTGATCATCCTGCTGATCGGCCTCGGCATCGGCCCGGTCGTCCGCGACATCACCGGCGGCAACCCGTACTGGCTCGGCGCGATCGCGCTGGCGCTGCTCGCGGCCGCCTACATCGGCGAGATCTTCCGCTCCGGCATCCAGTCGGTCGAGCCGGGCCAGCTCGAAGCCGCCCGCGCCATCGGTTTCGGCTACCGGCAGGCGATGACGCTGGTAGTGATCCCGCAGGGGGTGCGGCGGGTGCTGCCCGCGCTGATGAACCAATTCATCGCGCTGATCAAGGACTCGTCGCTGATCTACTTCCTCGGCCTGCTCGCCTCCCAGCGTGAGCTGTTCGCTGTCGGCCGCGACCTCAACGCCCAGACCGGCAACCTGTCCCCGCTGGTCGCCGCGGGCCTGATGTATCTCGTGCTGACCATCCCGCTCACCCACCTGGTGAACTACATCGACGGGCGGATGCGCACCGGCAAACCGACGCCCGCCGACCCGATCGAGCAGGCTGTCATCACGGAAGGACGCGGCGCATGAGTGCCTCCTTGACCGGCACCGGCCTCCACCTGACGCTGGGCAACAACCACATCCTGCGCGGGGTCGACATCCACGTCGAGGCCGGCCACGCGACGACCGTCATCGGCCCGTCGGGCTCGGGCAAGTCGACCCTGCTGCGGGTGCTCAACCGCCTGCACGAGCCCGATTCCGGCGACGTGCTGCTCGACGGCAAGTCGGTGCTGCGCGACGATCCCGACAAGCTGCGTCAGCGCATCGGCATGGTCTTCCAGCACTTCAACCTGTTCCCGCACAAGACGGTCGCCGACAATGTCGCGCTCGGCCCGCGCAAGCTGCGCGGGCTGTCGGCCGAGCAGGCGCGGGCGCTGGCGCTGGAACAGCTCGAGATCGTCGGGCTCGCCGGCAAGGCCGACGCCAGGCCCGCCGCGCTGTCCGGCGGCCAGCAGCAGCGCGTGGCCATCGCCCGCGCGCTGGCCATGAAGCCGGAGCTCATGTTCTTCGACGAGGCCACCTCGGCGCTGGACCCGGAGCTGGTCAAGGGAGTGCTCGCGCTGATGGCCGACCTCGCCTCGGGCGGCATGTCGATGATCGTGGTGACCCACGAGATGGGCTTCGCCCGTAGCGTCTCCGACAGCGTCGTGTTCATGGACCAGGGCGTCGTCGTGGAGACCGGCACCCCCGACGCCGTGTTCGACGACGCCGCGACCCCGCGCCTGCGCCGCTTCCTCGACCAGGTCCTCTGACCAGGTCGAACGCGGTTATGGCAACACATGCGCAACTGTTAATGTCGAGGGTGTTCCAGCGTGAATCGACCGGTACGAGTACAGGGAGAGCACCGATGACAACGGCACATGTCGAGCATCCAGAACACACCCACGTCCACGGCCCCACCTGCGGGCATGTCGCGGTTCCGCACGAAGATCACGTCGACTACGTCCACGACGGCCACCTGCACCGCGAACACGACGGCCACTTCGACGAGTGCGAGACCACAGCACACGTCCAGCACTCCACCCACGACCACGTCCACGGCCCCGGATGCGGGCATGTCGCGGTGCCGCACGGTGACCACGTCGACTACATCCACGACGGCCACCGGCACGCGGCCCACGACGGTCACTACGACGACCACTGATCCGCTGACCGCCGTCGCGCGCCCGCAATACTGTCGGCTCGACGGCCGAGCACCCGCCGGATACTGTTCGGTGTCCTGGCGGTCAACCGAATGTCTGCCGATTCAAGTTTCTGGGGAGAGCTCGGCGGATGGTCGGAACAATCAGGCGCGCACTGGCTTCGGGGACCGCCGCGTGCGTGCTGGCGGTATGCGCCACCGTCCTCGGCGCGGGCAACGGCCTGGCCGAGGGCGGTGATCCGATCGTCGAATCGAAGAAGCTGCTCGCGACGCCGACCACGGCCGACGGCTCGCACATCGTCTCCAGCCGGATCGGCGAGCGCGATCTGAGCATGCTGGTCTTCTCGGCCGCGATGAACAAGGCCGTCACGATCAAGGTGCAGCGACCGAAGGACGCCTCACGGCCGCGACCGGTGCTCTACCTGCTCAACGGCGCGGGCGGCGGCGAGGACCGGGCGACCTGGTGGCAGAACACCGACGTCGGCGATTTCCTCGCCACCAAGGACGTCAACGTGGTGATGCCGATCGGTGGCGCCTGGGCGTACTACACCGATTGGCAGCGCGACGACCCGACGCTGGGCCGCAACAAATGGCGCACTTTCCTGCTCGACGAGCTGCCGCCGCTGGTCGATCAGGCCCTCGGGACCAACGGCGTCAACGCCATCGCCGCGAACTCGATGACCGCGACCGCCGTGCTCCAGCTGGCCGAGGCCAGGCCCGGCTTCTATCAGTCCGTCGCCGGATACAGCGGGTGCGCGCAGATCGCCGATCCGATCGGTCAGCAGTTCACCAAGCTGGTGGTGCAGACCTACGGCGGCGGCGATGTGCGCAATATGTACGGCGCCGACGACGACCCGGCGTGGGCCGCCAACGATCCGGTGCTGCACGCCGAGAAACTGCGCGGCACAAGGCTGTTCGTCTCCGATTCCTCCGGTCTGCCCGGCCCGCACGACAGCGTCGACGATCCGTACATGATGAACCCGACCCCGGCCGGCCTGGCGAATCAGCTCATCGTCGGCGGCGTCATCGAGGCCGCGGTCAACTGGTGCACCCGCAATCTGGAGACCAGGCTCGGCGAGCTGGGCATCCCGGCCACCTTCGACCGCCAGGCCACCGGCACCCATTCGTGGGGTTACTGGCGCGACGCCTTCCATCGGTCGTGGCCGGTGCTCGCCGCCGGCCTCGGCCTGCCCGAGTAGGTCCTCAGTCGGTCACGGTGGCGAAAGCCGCCCAGAGCAGCGGGGAGTTCTCGGGGGCCGGGTCAGCTCGCCACGCGTCCAGCCGCGCCCGCTGCCAGGTCAGCAGCGTGGGGACCGGTGTGGACGAATCGTGCGCCGTGTCGACGGCGCAGATGGCGGCCTGCAACGGAGACCCGGTGGCGGCGGTCAAGGTGTGGAAGGCGTGATCGGTGGGCAGCGGCCACCGGGTGGCGGTCACCAGTTCCGCGCCGGCCGACAGCGCGGCCGTGGTGAGGCCGAGGGCCTCGGTGAAGCGCAGGTCACCGCCGCTCTCGCAGGCGATCAGGGCGACCCGGCTCGGCATCGGCCACAGCGCGCGGCCGGCCGTGGGGGCGGGGTCGATGGTGTGCGTGCCGAGCAGCAGGTCCTTGGCCGACAGCGGACGATGGGTGCGGGTGGGGGTCGCCAGGCCGCGCGCGTCGGCGGTGCAACTCAGGTGCAGCTCGGCGTGCTCGCTCTCGCCCGACTCGGGCGGCGGCGCGGTGACATGGCCGACGTACACGAGTCGGCTGGCGCCGGCCCGCAGCGCCGTGGACAGCCACTCGCGGTCGGTGTCGGTGCGGCGGAACAGGGCGACCGGATCGCCGACGTGCGGGACCAGCCTGCCGTCGTAGCGGCTGAAATGCTGGGCCACCAGGGTGTCGGCGCTCGGCCTGCCGAGGACCGAGCCCAGCTCGGAGTCCGCCCGATAGCCGGGCACGCGCGGATCGAGCACCGCGACGACCGGTAGATCGGCGGTCTCGGTCCAGCGACGCACGACCCGTTCCGGCGCGTGTACCACCGAGGCGGGCGCGAGCAGACTGACATCGGCGATATCGAGCAGCCGGAGTTCGGGATCGGGCGCGATGATCTCCCACGGCACCTGCGCCAGGCGCGGCGAGGGCTGGATCCGCAGATGCGGCCGGATGCCGCGCTGGGACAGCTCGTAGAGCTGCACGGCGAGCCCATAGGGCAGCAGAGCCCGGGAAAGCGCCTGGGCCAGATCGTTTTCCGCGGTGGGGTTCGCCAGCGCGCCCTCGGTCATCACCCGCCGCAGCTCGTCGGGACGCGCGGGGTCGGGGACCGCGTCGCCCAGCAGCCGCAGCACCTCGCGAACCTGATCCCTGGGCAGGGTACCGACGCCACGGGCGGCGGTGTCGTCGTCCCACCGCCACGACACGTAGACATCGCCGGCGTCGGCCATCCTGATCACGGCGGTCGGGGCGTTCATAGCGTGATCACCCGGTCGTCGCGCACCGGCCGCGCGTAGCGTCGCTCGGCGTAGGAGATGAAGTCCGACAGCACGATGCGGCCGTCGTCGGACAATCGCGGCGGTGGTGCGACGGGAATGCCCGCGGCGGCGGCGACGTCGGCGAGGGCCGCCCCGAGCTGGAGCGCGGGCGCGAAGACGGGCTCCTCGTCGGGGGCGTCGAGCAATTCGAATCCGAGCGTGGGCGTGACCGTGTCGTCGAAGGCCGCCGGATCGAGACTCGTTCCCGCGCACTGGGTGTCGATCAGATCGCTGACCAGCTGCCCGTCCCCGGACAGCACCGCGAAGCGGAAGGCCAGCCGCATGGCAGGCGCGGCGACGGCGCGATGCCAGTGCTCGCGCTGGTTGCCGTTGGGCAGGGTGTGGCGCACCGCGTCGATCGCCAGCGCGGCGGGCACCGCGAGCCCGACCCCCTGCGCGACCAGCGCCGGATCCGGGTGCGTGGCCCGCTCGATCGCGGTGTGCAGCAGTTCGGCGTGCCAGTAGTCGAGCTGGGCGCAGTGCAGGCCGAGGGCGTGTGCCGAGTACTCGGCGAAGGCCGCCGCGAGCAGCTCCTCGCAGCGCCGCGGGTCGCCGAGGGCGAACTGCACGGTGGCCAGTCGCAACCGGACGTCGGCGGCGTCGAGGACCACCCCGGTGCTGTCGAAACGATCCAGTGCTCGCAGGTAGTGGGTGCGCGCGGCGACGTAGTCGCCGCGGCCTTCCGCGAGGAAACCCAGTGTCTTGTAGCCGATTCCGGACCAGTGCCCCAGCTCGGCGCCCTCGAAGAATTCCTGGCTGGAGCGCAGCGGCTCCTCGGCCTCGTCGTAGCGCCCCGCCCTGACCAGCATGATCGCCAGGTTCTGCGACGCCTCGGCGACCGCGGCCTGATCGCCGGTCGCGGCGAAGGCGCTCATCGCCTGCCGGGCGAAGTCGAAGGCCATCTCGTGCCTGCCGGTCTCGAACGAGCTCGCGGCCAGGTTCATCAACGGATGGCCCGCCAGTTCCGGCGCGAAACGTTCGGTCGCGCCCAGTGATTCGTGCGCCAGCTCGGCGGCGTGCGCCCACTGCCCGCGGTGCAGCGCCACCGCGGTCAGCGAGAGCAGGCAGGCCACCCGGACCATGCCCTGGTCGGTGGTGTCGGCGAGCAGCTCGCGCGCTTGCTCGAGCGACTGCTGCGCCGCGTCGAGCTCACCGAGATGCTGTTGCGCCTGCGACAGGTTGACCAGGGCGGCGGGCCGCTGGTGCGCCGCGTCCTCGGGCAGCACGGCCAGCGCGGTCTGGAACAACTCGACCGAGCGCCGATGCTCGCCGATCTCGTCGGCCATGCTCGCGGCATTGATCAGCGCCGCGCTGCGCAACCGCGGCGCCGCGCCGTCGGCCACCCGCTCGAAGATCGCCAGCGCGCCGACGAGATCGCCGCGCTGATACGCCTCGTACCCCTCGGTGAGCTGGGCATCGTCCTTGTCGGAGGTCTTGCCTACCGCTGCCATCTGCTACCTCGCCTCGGTCGGGGACGGTCGTCGCGTTCGGCTGTCGTGGCCCGCGCCGTCGCGGCGCTCGACATCGGGGGATTCGCCGCGAGCATCAGAAGTCCGAATCATCCGCGGCGGCCACGGCTTCGGCGCCGAGCAGCGGTTCGCCGGTCGACGATCCGGTGAGCCGCTGCCGGGCGAAGTCCCGGATCAGTCCGCGCGCGGGTGCCTCGTCCGGCTGCGGGCCCGCCGGTCCGACACCGGGCACGAAAACGTCCACGGTCAGTTCGCGGCCGAGGAACTCGCCGACTCGGGCCGCGCCGACCCAGGCGTCACCTCGGCGTCGCAACGCCACCTCGGCGACCTCGGCACCGGCGGTGATGCGTGCGTGCGGGCGCAGATGCGCGGGCACCTCGCGCGGGCAACCGGGTGCCGCGACCACGCTGACCTGCACAGTCGATACTCCGTCCGTCCGCAGGACCTGCCATGACACCGCGCCGCCGCCCGCGTCGAGGAGGCCGGGCGGACACCGACGCCAGTCGCATTCACCACTGCCGCGCGCGAACACGAGGCCGCCGGTTTCGCCGGCACCGCCCGCGGCGAGCGCGTAATCGTCCGCGCGGGTGGACCCCGGCCCGGTGTCGGACTGCTCGGCCCGGAGACCGGGCCATTCCTGCCCCGTCGAATCCGCTGACCCGCTCGGCCCGCCGCCGCCTCGGGAAGGGTCCTCCGCCGCTACCGAATTCGCTGCCGACGTCCGATCGGATACTCCGAATCCGGCCAGGCGGTCGAGTGATGTCGGCACTTCGACGTCGAGCGCCATATCGCATGCCTCGGTCAACTCCTCGACATCGGCGGCCAGCAGCGCCGGATCGAGCGCGGGAATGCCATCGACGGTCGACGCGGGCCACCACCGAGTCGCCCAGTGCGCGTACGCGAGTCGCCGCAGCGCGGCCGTGAGGTCGGGCCGTAGCGGGGCGGCGGTCAGGGTGCGTCGCTGTCCGTCTGCGACGGTGAGCGCGGCCTCCTCGCCGTAGACGGCCCACAGCCAATCCTGCGCGGCGTCCGGGTCGTCCAGCACGGCGGCCGGAAGTGACTGTCCGGCAAGCAGACTCCAGCTCAGATGGCCGCCGACCACGTCGAGCACGAGCGCGTCGAGGGTGGGCGTGTCGTCGAGCACTGTCGGCGGGGTGGTGGGCGCGTCCTGGGGAATCAGTGTCACGGTGCCCGCCGCGCGCTGGACGCGGATCGTCGTCATCAGCTCGCCCTCGCTCGCATCGTCGCGTGCTCACCCAGGGTGGTGAGCGCTTGCTTCACCCTGGTGCGGTGGTCCAGGATCACCGAGCGCGCGACCCCGTCGAGCAGATCCCACAGCTCGCCCGGCTCGAAGACCGGCATCTCCCGCACGTCGCGCCCGTGCAGCCGGACCCATAACCTGCGCAGATAGGGACGCCACGGCGTGCGCAGTTCGGCGGCGACGGCGGCCAGCGGGCCGGTCGCGCCGTCGACCACATGGACCGCGTAACGCCGCGCCTGCAGCACGTACGCCTCCCGTCGCCAGCGGCTGTTGACCACCTCGTGGGCGCGCGAGGACCCGGTGTCGCCATCGTCGGAGGTAGTGATCGGCGAGAGTCCCAGTGCCAGTTCGCAACCCGCGGCCGCGGTCACCCGCAGCGATTCGTCCAGCAGACCCCACGGCGAGCAACTGCGGGAGATCTCCGTGGTCACCAGCTCCGGGATGTCCGGGAGATCGGTGCGGTCGACACTGCCTTGCAGCACGGTGAAGACCCGCTCGTACACGGTGCGGTCGAACGGCAGTCCGAGATTCGCGGTCGACGCCGAAGCGCCCAGGTCGGGACGCTGGGGACAGGTGTGCATCGTCAGTCCGAGGTCGTCGGCGCCATGCGCCGGATGCGCGCGCCACAGCGCGATGCCGCGGTGGGTGCCCGCTTGGTCCTCGACGAGTTCGTCGAGCAGAGGGCCCGCGTCGGCGGGATCACCGTCGCGGGCCAGGGTGCTCGCCTCGAGCAGTTCGGTCAGCGCGGGCGCCAGATCGCGGACCCCGAACTCCGAGAGCGGCCGCCGGTTCCAGGCGACGTCGAGCAGCGCGGTGAGCTCCACCAGCCGGTGCGGGTCGGTCACATGGTCTTTCAGGGCCGCCGTGGTGCGCCCGCCGGTACTCTCGTGCACCTCGCGCAGCATCGCCTCGGCCCGTGCCCGCGCGTCCGGGCCGGGCGCGCCGTGCACGGTCGCCAGTTCGAAACAGCGCTGGAAGTACAGGTCCTGGGCATTGCCCTCGGTGATCCGCAGCGCCCGGCGCACCTGCTTGAGCACGGTGAACCACTCGGCGCAGGCCCGCAGCACGTCGGACTGGGCCAGCACCAGCGAGGTCAGCAGCGTGCTGCCGTCGGCGGAGAGCACGGTGCCCGCGCACAGCGGATGCTGCACGGGCCGGATGACCAGCGGGTCGAGGATCAGCTTCACAGTGCGGCGCAGCGGGCCGCCCTGTGGCCCGCTCAAGGCGTCGACGCCGTCGAGCCCGCGCCACACCTCGTCGAGCACCAGGGCGCGGGGTCTTCGCATTCGACCAGGTTAACGGCATTTCCGGCGGGTGGCGCACGGAAAAGTTGGGATCGGTAGGGCGCCGATGATTTCTACCTTTCTCTCAACGGGCCACCGAGAACCGGCCCGCTCAACCGAGAGAACGGAAACACCATGAACACCAAGCTGATCGCCGCCCTCGCCGCTTCCGCCGCCGCCACCGCGCTGTTCGTCACCGGCTGCAGCGACTCCGGCACCAGCTCGACCCCGTCGAGCACCGGCTCGGCCGCCCCGGCGCCCGCCGCGGGCAAGTCCACCGCCAGCGTCGACGGCAAGGAATTCGCCGCCAAGTTCGACACCACCTGCGCCAAGCAGGGCGGCACCCTGGCGCTCGCGCTGACCGACCTGGCCAACGCCACCTACGGCAACCTCTCGGTCAGCGCCTCGGTCGAGGGCGACACCGTCCAGGCGGTGGCGATCGCCGGCACCCAGGGCGGCTCGAACGGCCTGCCCTACGCGGTCGGCTACGGCAACGGCCAGCCGGGCGGCTCGGCCAAGCTCGCCAAGGACGGCAACACCTTCCGCATCACCGGCGAGGGCGTGAGCGCCCCCGACCTGACCAACCCGCTGGCGGGCCCGGCCACCGCGAAGTTCGACATCACCTTCGCCTGCACCACGATCGCCTGACCTGATCGCGACCCGGTCGCACCACTTCACGAGGAGGAATCATGAAATCCAAGCTCCGCGCGGCCGCGGTCGCCTTCGGGGTCCTGTCCATCGGCTACTACCTCTACTACGGCCTCACCTACACCCCCGACGAGTTCACCGGCGGCATGCTCGGCTGGGTCGGCCCGCAGATGGCGCTGCCGATCATCGCCCTGACCATCGTGCCGATGGTCTTCGCCTTCACCGGCGACGGCATCATGGAGGCCTTCACCGGCCGTAACAGCGGCGAGTTCCGCCAGGGCGAGGTGGGCATCGGCACCATCACCTCGTTCCGCCAGACCGGGGTCTCGGTCAACGATCAGCCGCAGGTGCGGATCGAATTCCGCGTCGAAGGCGCGGACGGGAAGGTCTTCGACTCGCACGCCAAGATGATCGTGCCACTCACCGAGCTGGCGCTGCTGCAGCCCGGCGTCGTGCTGCCGGTCCGGTATCTGCCGGGCCGCACCGACAAGGTCGAGGTGGACCGCTCCGGTGACTCCGGTGCCGCGCAGCGAGCGATGAACGAATCGCTCATCCGCAAGGGCATCACCACCCGCGGCAAGCTCGACATCGCCGAGCGCGGCCTGGCCGCCCAGGCGGTGGTCCGCAGCCTCGACGTCCCCGGCCGGATCCGCGGTGGGTACACCGAGATCATCCTCGGCCTGGTGGTCACCCGCCCGGACGGCAGCACCTTCCAGACCAGCGCCGAGAAGTTCCTGCCGCCGTCGGCGATCGGCCACGTGCAGGTCGGCCGGATCCTGCAGGTGCACTACCTGCCCGGCAACGAGCAGGAGGTGGTGATCGCCCTGCCGGTCAACGCCTGATGACAACCGAACCCACCGAACTCGGCGAGTACAGCACTCGCCGAGTTTTGGTCGTGTGTTCATCTTCGCGTTCCCGATGGCTCGCCTGGGCTGCCTACCGTGCGGCGAAGTCCGACCTACTCAGGAGTCACCGTGAGTCCGAAACCGCTCGCCCTGTTCGTCAAGCACGACGGCCAGTCGGCACGCGCCGCCCTGACCTGTGAATACAAGTGTGGCAACGCTTGCTTCCACGAGCCGCCGAACACGTCCGAGGGCGCCTACTTCGGTGACATCGTCAGCGGCCTGAACCGTCGCGGCCTGATCAAGGGCGGCGCCGCCGCCGTGCTCGCCCTCGGCGCGGCGGGCGCGCTGGCCGCCTGCGGCGACGACGCCGCCGAGACCGCCACCACCCCGGCGCCGACGCCGGCGGGCACTCCCGGCACCGGAACGGCGTTCACCGCCGTCGCGCCGAACAAGGAAGACGCGCTGGTCATCCCGGACGGCTACGAGCAGCAGGTCGTGCTCCGCTGGGGCGATCCGATCTTCGCCGACGCCCCCGCGTTCGACTTCGACAAGCAGAGCGCGGCCGCGCAGGCCAAGCAGTTCGGCTACAACAACGACTTCGCCGCGCTGCTGCCGATCGAGGGCCAGGCCAACAGCTACCTGCTCGTGGTCAACCATGAGTACACCACCGGCCCGATGATGTTCCGCGGTTACAACAAGGACGCCGCGACCGACGAGCAGATCGCCATCACCAAGGCCGCGCACGGCATGACCGTCGTCGAGGTCAAGGGCGAGGCCGGTTCCGGCAAGCTCACCCCCGTCTTCGGCAAGTACAACCGCCGCGTCACCGCCGACACCGAGTTCACCCTCACCGGCCCCGCCGCGGGCAGCGCGTTCACCGTCACCGGCGCCGACCCCTCCGGCACCAAGGTGCTCGGTACCTTCGCCAACTGCGCCGGTGGCGTGACCCCCTGGGGCACCGTGCTTTCCGGTGAGGAGAACTTCAACGGCTACTTCGCCAACGGCGACAAGGCCTCCGACCCGCAGGGCCGGGTCAAGCGCTATGGCTTCCCCAAGGGCGGCACCCCGAACCAGTGGGAGCGCACCGACAAGCGCTTCGACCTGAGCCAGGAACCCAACGAGGCCAACCGTTTCGGGTATGTCGTCGAGGTGAACCCGTGGGACGCCACGTCGACGCCGGTCAAGCACTCGGCGATGGGCAGGCTCAAGCACGAGGGCGCCTCGATCTATGTCACCGACAAGGGTGACGTCGTCTCCTACACCGGCGACGACGAGAAGTTCGACTACATGTACAAGTTCGTGTCCTCGCGCAAGATCCAGTCCGGCACCGGCGCTTCGGCGATGCGGCACAACATGACGATCCTCGACGCGGGCACCCTCTACGTCGCGAAGCTGACCGGCGACCACCCCGACAAGATCGACGGCAGCGGCACCGTTCCCTCCGACAAGGGCTTCACCGGTAAGGGCCAGTGGATTCCGCTGCTCGAGACCGGCGACGACGGCAAGGGCAAGTCCCTGGTGGACGGCATGAGCGCCGCCGAGGTCGCGGTGTTCACCCGCCTGGCCGCCGACAAGGTCGGCGCCACCAAGATGGACCGCCCCGAGGACTTCGAGGCCAACCCGTTCACCGGCAAGGTCTACGTGGCGCTGACCAACAACGACAACCGCGCCAAGGACGACAAGCCGGGCGTCGACGAGGCCAACCCGCGCAAGCTGAACAAGAACGGCCAGGTCCTCGAGCTCACCGACAACCACACCGGCACCGACTTCACCTGGTCGCTGCTGCTGGTCTGCGGTGACCCCGCCGCCGCCGACACCTATTTCGCCGGCTTCGACAAGACCAAGGTCAGCCCGATCTCCTGCCCGGACAACCTGGCCTTCGACCCGTACGGCAACCTGTGGATCTCCACCGACGGCAACGCCCTCAAGACCAACGACGGCCTGTTCTCGGTGATCCTCGACGGCCCCAACCGCGGTGAGACCAAACAGTTCCTCACTGTCCCCAAGGGCGCCGAGACCTGCGGCCCGATCGTCACCGAGCAGCGCGTCATCGTCGCGGTCCAGCACCCGGGCGAGGCCGACGACGCCACCCCCGACAACCCGCAGTCCCACTGGCCCGACGGCGGCACGGCCCAGCCCCGCCCGGCTGTCGCGGTGGTGTGGAAGAAGAACGGCGGCCGCATCGGCGTCTAGCCGACACCCGTCCCGCTGATGAAGCCGCTACTCGACTGGGCGAGTAGCGGCTTCGTCGTTTTCTGGGACTCGCCGTGCACAGTGATCGTCACCCGTTCGTGCTGGCTGCGGACACGAGCGACCAGCTCGGACAGTGTTGCCTTCGCTTCAGCCAGCTTCATGGTCACAAGTATGACCATATTCTGGTGGTGGCGTTTGTCATGCAGGCTCGACCTTCGGTACCTGCCAGTCGGCGAGATCGTCGAGCCTGGGGCGGTAGAGGCGGATCAGGAGATTCCAGCCCGCGGGCAGCGGAATGCCGTTCTCGACGCCGGGACCGGTCGAGCCGAGGCGGACCGTGGTGGAGCCGTCCTCGTTGCGGGCGGCGAAGACCGAGTTCACGTTCGTGATGCCGCTGGGGCCGGGCTCGAAGTAGCCGTCGCCGTTGTAGACGCTCAGCGACCAGAAGGCATCGGCGGGGACATCGCGGAAAGTCATCGTGTACTCACCGACGGGCAGTTCCGGGGTGATGTTGAGGTAGTACGCCTCGGCATCGGGCAGGCCGCCCCAACCCGCCGCCGTGCCGACCAGATGGTGGATGGGGTCGACTTGCTCGGCGCTGCCGAACGCCCGGGTGAACCCGACCATCGTCTTGCTCAGTGCCAACAGGGCGTCGCGGACCTGCTTGTGGCTCGCGGCGTCGTAGTCGGGGTAGTCGAAGGCGGGCTGCGGTCCGGCTTCGACGGTCAGGCCGTCCTGGAGCCGGTGGACCTCGGCGAGGTCGGCCGGGTCGTTGGGGTCGAACAGGATTCGCGCGGCGACGACGACATAGTCGGTGCCGAAGTCCGCGCGCGTCAGTTCGTAGGTGCCCGCGCGGTGGAACACGCGATTGATGTAGTGGTCCTGGTTGATCACCATCACCGACAGGTAGCGTTCGCCCGCTTCCGGGACGGTCAGCGTGGCGCTGCCGTCGACGAGCGCGACGATGGCGGTCGAGTAGAGCGTGTCGCGGTTCTGGCGGATCACCGGCTGTTGGTCCAGTGGGGCGAGCTCACGGTCGTGCTTGAACACGCCGAGTCCGCCGATGATCGGCAGCATGCGCTGGATCATCGTGTCGGACTCGACCCGGGTGAAGTTGTCCACGTCTACCACGATGCTCATCCCGCGCTCCTCCGTCGTCTGCCGTCGTAGGCAGGATCGCGGCTGGGCAGCCTCGCAACCTCACCCGTTGCGGATGAAATCGTGGCGGCTAGCTGCTGCCGAAGCTCGGTATGTTGGCGAAGCGGGCGAAGTCGCCCTGGGCGCCGCTGTAGACGTTGACGTCGGTGGCGCCGCCGATGCCGGGGATGCTGCCACGGTCGGTGGTCTGCCAGAAGGTCCAGGCGGGCCAGTTGCCGGGGACTTCGGGTTCGGCTTCGCCGCGGTAGTCGGCGATCCACAGGGGGTAGCGGGTGAACAGGCTGGTGTCGGCCATCGCCGTCTTCCAGAAGTTCGGGTAGGTGTAGATGATCGGGGCGCGGCCGGTGATGGCCTGAACCGTGTTCAGGTAGCGCTGCGTCCAGTCGATCAGCGCGTCCGGTGGCAGGCCGCCCGAGGTCTCCAGATCCAGCACCGGCGGCAGGTCGAGCGGTCCGTTCTGGCCGAGGACCGTGGTCGCGTACAGCGCCGCCTGCGGTTCGGGCGGCAGCTCCGGTCTGGCGAAATGGTAGGTGCCGCGGGCGATGCCGGCCGTGCGCATGAGCAGGCTGTCCGCTACGAAGTACGGATTGACGTAGTGCAGCCCCTCGGTGGCCTTGACCATCGCGAACTGATGACCGGCCGCGCGGACCGCGTGCCAGTCGATCATCCGGCCGTCCACATGCTGCCAGGACGACACATCGGGCCCGCTCGGCCCGGCCTGCGCGGGCACGGGCACGAGCCCGGCCAGCGCGACCAGTGACAGCGCGGTGAAACTGCGGCGAACCGTCGAACTCCAGCGCTTGGTGTCCATGGCCCTCGACCGTAGGTCATCGATACGGGTGTGACCAGTGTTACTGATGAGGTGTTGTCGAATAGTTGGCCGCGCCCTCGGTCAGCGGCCTGGACACCCGGACCGGTCGGTGGGTGCCCGTATCTTGGTGCCGACATCCGACGACGGGAGTGGTGGGCGATGGCGCGCAAGCGTGCGGTGCGATTCGAGCCGGCGGTGGCAGCACCGGGCGGGTTGCGACCGGCGACCCCGGCCGACGACCCGGCCGACGATCGCACCGCGGCCGCGGTCGAGTATCGCGGCGCCGACTTCGCCGAGGTCCACGTCCACGGCTTCACCGCCGAGGGCTGCCTGTTCGACAGCGTCCGCTTCCCGAGCACCCTGCGTCAGGCCACTGTCAGCGAATCCGTCCTGCGCGTCTGCGATCTCGCCAACGTGCAGGCCGACGACTCCTCGATGTTCGAGACCGAGATCGCGCACGGCAGACTCACCGGACTGTCCTGGACCGCGGGCGTGCTGCGCGACGTGCTCGTCGACTCGAGCCGCGCGGATCTGGCCTCCTTCGCCGAATCCCGGCTGCGGACCGTCGTTTTCCGCGACTGCGACCTGCGCCAGGCCGATTTCCAGCGCACCGAGTTCCGCAATGTCCGCTTCGAGCGCTGCAATCTCACCGGCGCCCGGTTCAGCGATGCCCGACCGCAGCAGAACCTGCGTTTCGAGGAGTGCGACCTGACCGGCGTGTACGGCCTGACCGCGCTGCGCGGCGCCACCATCGAGGGCGGTGACCTGGAATCACTGGCCGCCACCCTGGCCCGCGAACTCGGCATCACCGTCGAGCCGCGGGCCGTCGGCGGGGAGTACTGACTCAGCCCAGCCAGTCGAGAACCGAAGCGGCGGTCCAGGATTGCTGCATGCTGCCCAGGGGCGCGCCGGTGAAGGGCTCGTAGTACTCGGCGAAGCTGCCGTCGCTGGCCTGGCGCAGTCCTTCCGCGCGCAGCATGTAGGCGCGCTCGGCCCAGCCGCGCCGGGCGAACGCCCAGGAGAACAGCCAGCTCATCACCGGCCACACCGGCCCGCGCCAGTACTCGCGCGGGCGGAAGTCCTTGGAGACCGGCGAGGTCGACGGCGGCAGCGCGTAGCGCAGGTCGGGGTGACCGCAGAAGCGTGGACCCTCGAAGGTGTTGAGCAGGGCGCGTTCGGCCGGGCGGGGCAGCCCGCCCGAGAGCAGCGGCGCGAACATCGCCAGCGTCTCGGTGCCGATCCAGCGTTGCAGCCGCACGTCGTAATCCCGGGCGGCGCCGGTCCGTTCGTCGGTGGTGGCGACCACGCCCTTGCGGAACCGGTCGGCCCACCCGTGCAGCTCGCGGACATCGGCGTGCGGCTGCTTGTACTCCTCGCCGATATCGGCCAGCACCTCGCAGGCCAGCGCGAAGATCGCCGAGACGAACACGTCCTCGACGGCGAAGCTCATCACCGAGGTGAGCTGGTAGTCGTCGTAGTTCGCCCGCCGCATCTGCTCGACCAGCCACAGGTAGCGATCGTATTCGCGGTCGCTGGGGCGCTGGGTGGGATCGGAGATGATGGCGGTGTCGGCGCGCCGGTACGGCGGCAGGTCCTCGCCCGGAATCACGTTGGCGTAGGCGCGATCCCAGCGCGGCGAGTTGTCCATTCCGGATTCCCAGCCGTGGTACAGCGTGACGCGTCCGGTCTCCTTCGGGTCGCGGGCGTGCGCGAGCCAGCGGTGCCAGCGCACCAGATCCGGCCAGCGCCGGTTCAGGAATTCCTCGGCGACGGCCCTGGTCGAACGGCCGTGCCTGCGGGAATGGTCGAGGATTCGCTGTACCGCGATGGCATGCACCGGCGGCTGGGTGATTCCGGAGGTGTCGGGCCCGTCGGGTGCGTTGGCGGCCAGCCTGCGACACTCCCAGCGGGCGGGCCCGGGGAAGTAGCCGTCGACGCCGTTGGCGAAGACGATGTGCGGGATCATCCCGTTCTTCCACTGCGCCGACAGCAGCGTGTCGAGTTCGACGACGGCGCGCTCCACGCTCAGCGGCGCCAGCCCGACCGCGACGAACGCCGCGTCCCAGCTCCACATGTGCGGGTAGAGGCGGGGCGCGGCGCTGGTCATCGTGCCCAGGTCGTTGCCGCGCAGGAGATAGGCGGCGCGGGCCGCGAGCTGCGTGGGGGTGAACCCTGGGTCTGTCATCTGTCTATTCTGCGACCGACCAGGCCGAATGGCATCCCGGCAGGCCTGTGATGGTCAGTACCCCACTTGACGCGGGTCGTTCTGCGCGGCCGAGCCGACCGAGCTGAGCATGGTGGTGATGCACAGCCCGACGAGCAGGTTGATCACCGCGGTCGCGATCTTGGCGTCCATATCGGCGACCAGGGTGAACGGCAGGATCACCGCGACGGCCGTGACGAGCAGGCAGATCCAGGTGAAGAAGGTCAGCGGACTGGGCATGGCCAGCAGCAGCACCATCAGCAGGGCCGTCGCCAGCAGCGCCGCGCCCGCCGCGGCCAGCGCGTAGGAGGTGGTCGACACCGTGCCGTAGGCGCCGGCGCCCTCGGGCGAGAGGATCGCGATGCCGAGCACGCCGCGCACCAGCATGATCGCGACCACCACCAGCAGCGCGGCGACGACCGCGGTGCCGATGCCACCGGCCCAGAGTTTGCCCACATTGACCTTCGGTTGGGGCTGCGGCTCCTGCCCGTGGGGATACTGCGGGTTAGCTGGTCCGTAGTTGTACCGGGGATCGGTCATGCCTCGACGGTACTAGCGTGACCCGCCGATCTACGCCCGAACCACACGGACATCCAGCCGAAATGCCCCTCCCAGCCGGATTTGCCGGATTCGCCGGCACCGCCCCCATGCCCACCTCGCTGGACACTTGCTCACCACGCTCTGAGGTAGGCATCGGCCGGGAGGTGAACGCCACCACCGCGTGGTGACCTCGATACGGGCGCTAGCGTGGGCCCCATGACGGTGACCAGTACTCCGGCCCCGACCGCTTTGATCACCGGCGCGAGCCGTGGACTCGGGGCGGCGATCGCCCGGGAGCTCGCGCCGACCCACGACCTGCTGCTCGGCGCTCGCTCCGCCGAGGCGCTCACCCCGATCCGCACCGAGCTGCCCGGTGCGAGCGGCTGGCCGGTGGTGCTGACCGACTATCCGGCCGTCGCCGCGGCGGCGAGTGAGATCCAGCGCCTCGATGTGCTCGTCCACAACGCGGGCATCGCCGACCTCGGGACCGTCGCGGAGTCCTCGGTCGACCAGTGGCGCAGCACGCTCGAGGTCAACCTGATCGCGGTGGCCGAGCTGACCCGGGTGCTGCTGCCCGCCCTGCGCGCCGCGAACGGACATGTGGTGCTGATCAATTCGGGTGCGGGTCTGCGTGCCAATCCCGGCTGGGGTTCATACGCGGCGAGCAAGTTCGGCCTGCGCGCCTTCGCCGACGCGTTGCGGCTGGAGGAACCCACCCTGCGGGTGACCTCGATCTTCCCCGGCCGCATCGATACCGACATGCAGCGCGCTATCGTCGCCGACGAGGGCCGCGAGTACCGCCCGGAGGAGTTCCTCACCCCCGAGACGGTGGCGGGCGCGGTCCGCGCCGCCGTCGACACCCCGCGCGACGGGCATCCCACCGAGATCGTGCTGCGACCGCGTTGACCAGGACAGATGCCCCATCCCGCCGGGACGGCGGCGTTTGCGATCAGCATGCGGCCAGGCCGACACGGACGCGGCTGATTCGGTAGCCTCGCTTCTCGTGTGAACGAAGCGGCTGGGGGTCGTCGCAGTTCGCCCGAATGTGCCCGCCGGTTCAGCTGCTCGCCGGATTCGGTGGGTACGGTCCCGCTGTTTGTGAGTCGTGCCCGGCCGTCGGAGTGCGGTGCACCTGTTTCGAGTAGGGGTTGTCGTAAGTGGATAGACGTCGAATGCTGGCGTTGCTCGCGGCGGGCGGCGCGGTGGCGCTGACCGGCTGCGCCACCGCCGAGGGCGAGGCTGTGAGCGCGGGCTCGGGTGGCGAGATCCCCGCCCCGCCGACCGTGCCGCCGGCCCCGGCCAAGCCGCAGCTCCCGCCGCCGCCCGGCGGGCCGAAGTCGATCATCCCCGCCGAGACCATCACCGCGCTGCCGGGCCAGGGCTCCAGCATGGCGCTCACGGTCGACGACGGCGCCAGCCCCGAGGTGGTCGGCGCCTACGTGCAGTGGGCCAAGGACACCGGCGCCCGCTTCACCTTCTTCGTCACCGGCTACTACGAGTCCTGGACGATCCACCGCGACGCCCTGCGTCCGCTGGTGGAGTCGGGTCAGATCCAGCTCGGCAACCACACCTGGGACCACGCCGCGCTCACCAAGATCAGCGCGAGCGCGGTCGCCGACCAGCTCGGCCGCACGAAGACCTTCCTGCGCAACAACTTCGGTGTCGACGGCACGCCGTTCTACCGGCCACCGTTCGGCTATCACGACGCCACTGTCGACAAGGTGGCCGCGGACCTCGGCTACACCGTGCCGACCATGTGGTACGGCTCGCTGTCGGACTCGGGTCTGATCACCGAGGAGTACCTGATCGAGTGCGCGCGAAAGTATTTCGCCGCCCAGACGATCGTCATCGGCCACGCGAACTTCCCGCCGGTCACCCACTGCTACGGCCAGCTGGTCGACATCATCAAGGAGCGCAACCTGTCGCTGGTCACCTTGAACGACGTGCTCCAGGTACGGGCCTGAACCTCAGCGCCGCCAGTCGTACGGCATCCCCGCCAGCGTGCCCTGGGGCTCGGGTACCCGTTCGCCGGTCGGATCGGTCATCGGTGCTGCTCCTCGCGTCGAACGGGTACCAGGCTCACGGCACGATATTGACCATCTTGCCCGGCACGACGATCACCTTGCGCGGTGCCGCGCCCTCGAGCAGCGCGACGACCTTCTCGTCGGCCAGCGCGGCGGCCTCGATCGTGGCCGGATCGGCGTCGGCGGGCACCTGGATCCGGCTGCGCACCTTGCCCTTCACCTGGATCGGGTACTCCACCGAGTCGGCGACCAGCAGGGCCGGATCGGCGATCGGGAAGGGGCCGTGGGCCAGGGAGGTGGTGTGCCCCAGGCGTTCCCACAGTTCTTCGGCGATGTGCGGGGCGAGCGGGGCCAGCATCAGCACCAGGGGTTCCACGGCGGCGCGCGGGGCGCCGTCGGGGTAGTTCTTGGTGAGGTGGTTGGTCAGCTCGATCAGCTTGGCGCCCGCGGTGTTGTCGCGCAGCGCGGCCAGATCCTCGTCGACACCGGCGATCGTGCGATGCACCAGGCGCAGGGTCTCGTCCGAGGGCGCGGCGTCGGTGGCCTTCACCGCGCCGGTCTCCTCGTCGATCGCCAGGCGCCACACCCGCTGCAGGAAGCGGTGCGCGCCGACGACGTCCTTGGTGGCCCAGGGGCGCGAGGTGTCCAGCGGACCCATCGACATCTCGTAGAAGCGGAAGGTGTCGGCGCCGTACAGATCGCACATCTCGTCGGGCGAGATGGCGTTCTTCAGCGACTTGCCGATCTTGCCGTACTCCTGGTTGACCTCGATCTCGACGCCGTCGGCGCCGGTCCAGAAGAACTTGGCGTCGCGCTCGACGACCTCGGCGGCGGGCACGTACGCGCCCCGCTCGTCGGTGTAGGCGTAGCCCTGCACGTAGCCCTGGTTGTAGAGGCGGCGGTAGGGCTCGCTGCCGGAGACGTCACCCAGGTCGAAGAGCACCTTCTGCCAGAACCGCGCGTACAGCAGGTGCAGCACCGCGTGCTCCACGCCGCCGACGTACAGGTCGACGCCGCCCGGATCGTTCGCGCCGTGCTCGGCCGTGCGTGGGCCCAGCCAGTACTTCTCGTTCTCCTCGGCGCAGAACGTCTCGGCGTTGGTCGGGTCGGCGTAGCGCAGCTGGTACCAGGAGGACCCGGCCCAGTTGGGCATCACGTTGGTGTCGCGGCGGTACTGCTTGGGTCCGTCGCCCAGGTCCAGTTCCACGTTCACCCAGTCGGTGGCCTTGGCCAGCGGCGGGGACGGCTCGGAGTTCGCGTCGTCGGGGTCGAAGGTGACCGGCGCGAAGTCCGCCATCTCCGGGAGTTCCACGGGCAGCATGGATTCCGGCAGCGCGTGCGCGACTCCGTCGGCGTCGTAGACGATCGGGAAGGGCTCGCCCCAGTAGCGCTGGCGGGCGAACAGCCAGTCGCGCAGCTTGTACTGGACCGTGCCGGTGCCGTGACCCTCGGCCTCCAGGTGACCGATCATGGTCGCCTTGGCCTCGTCGACCTCCAGGCCGTTGAGGAAGTCGGAGTTGATCAGCTTGCCCTCGCCGGCGTGTGCGCCGTCGGTGATGTCACCACCGTCGATCACCTCGATGATCGGCAGTTCCAGCGCGGTGGCGAAGTCCCAGTCGCGGTGGTCGTGGCCGGGCACGGCCATGATCGCGCCGGTGCCGTAGCCGCTCAGCACGTAGTCGGCGATGAAGATCGGCACCTGCTTGCCGTTGGCCGGGTTGGTCGCGTAGGAGCCCAGGAAGACGCCGGTCTTCTCCTTGTTCTCCTGGCGCTCCAGATCGGTCTTGGCGGCGATCGACGTGCGGTACGCCGCAACGGCTTCCGCCGGGGTGGCCGCGCCGCCGTTGGTCCACGCGGCGGCGGTGCTGTCCGGCCAGGCGGCGGCGGTCAGCTTGTCGACCAGCTCGTGCTCGGGCGCCAGCACGACGTAGGTGGCGCCGAACAAAGTGTCGGGGCGGGTGGTGAAGACCTCGATCTGCTCGCCGTCGGGCGCGTCGAAGCGCACCTGCGCGCCGCGCGAGCGACCGATCCAGTTGCGCTGCATGGACTTCACGTTGTCCGGCCAGTCCAGCGTGTCCAGGTCGTCGACCAGGCGATCGGCGTAGGCGGTGATCCGCATCATCCACTGCCACATGCGCTTACGGAACACCGGGAAGTTGCCGCGCTCGCTGCGGCCGTCGGCGGTGACCTCTTCGTTGGACAGCACCGTGCCCAGGCCGGGGCACCAGTTGACGATCGAATCCGACTGGTACACCAGGCGATACGAGTCCAGCAGCGCGCCGCGCTCGGTGGCGGTCAGCGCGTTCCAGTCGCCGCCGTCGGGGACCGGGCGCGCGCCGGTGGCGAACTGCTCTGCCAGCTCGGCGATCGGGCGGGCCTTCCCGGCCTCCTGGTCGTACCACGCGTTGTAGATGCGCAGGAAGATCCACTGCGTCCACCGGTAGTACTCCGGGTCGGTGGTGGCGAAGGAGCGCCGCGGGTCGTGGCCGAGGCCCAGCCGGTCCAGCTGCCGCTGCATCGTGGCGATGTTGGACTCGGTGGTCACCCGGGGGTGCGCGCCGGTCTGCACCGCGTACTGCTCGGCGGGCAGGCCGAAGGCGTCGTAGCCCAGCGCGTGCAGCACGTTGCGCCCGTGCATGCGGTGGTAGCGGCCGAACACATCGGTGGCGATGTAGCCCAGCGGGTGGCCAACGTGCAGGCCGGCGCCCGACGGGAACGGGAACATGTCCTGGATGAACAGCTTGTCCGCGGGCGTCTCGCCGGCCAGCGGACCGACCGGGTTGGGCGCGTGGAAGGTGCCGCGCTCGGCCCAGTTCTGCTGCCAGCGCCGCTCGATCCGCCCCGCCAGCTCGGCGTTGTACCGGTGCTGAGGTACGTCACTCTCGGTTGCACGAGTGTCCTGCACGGTCCTGCCTTCTTGTTCTCGCCGATCCCCGGTAAACATCGTCTAACAGGGTAGAACGTCGGTGCCAGGTGATTTCCGACGGGCACTGCGGTGTGTGGGCGGTCACCTCGGCGGGGAGCGCTCGATCGGGCCCCGACGGCGGTGCGCTAGCCTGCAAGAATGGTCGTCGTCGCTCTCCTGCTGTTCGCGCTGGCCGCGGTCGCCATCGTGACCGGCGTGCTCGGACTGATCGGCAAACTGCCCCGCAATCGCTTCCTCGGTGTCACCACCGAGGCCGCCCTGCACAGCGACGACAACTTCCGCCTCGCCAACCGCATCGCCGCCCCGACCTCCGTCGGCGCGGGCGCCCTGCTGTTCGCCGGCGGCCTGGTCGCCCTGGTCGCGGGCGGTCTCCCCGCCCTGGGCGTGGCCGTCGCGGTCGCCGTGATCGCCATCTTCACCCTGGGCGCAGGCGCCAACGCCGCCGCCCGCACCGTCGAACCCCTCCTCCCGCCCGCCCCCGTCGGTGGCTGCGGCTCCTCCTGCGGCGGCTGCTCCCTCCGCGACACCTGCGCCCCCGCCAACTGACCCCATCCGCGTCGCCGGGTCGTTGTCGTGGCCCCGGTCCCGCCGTTCCGGTACAACGGAGGCAGGACTCGATTTCGGGGGGAAATCCATGCGGCTCATTTTTTCGGCTCTGCTGTTGGCCTTGATCGGACTCGTCACCACCATCGTCTCGGCGTCCATCGGAATCGCGTTGATGGCGCTGGCGGTGGTGCTGCTCGTCGTCGCCTGGGTGCGGGCCTCGCGGGGGGCGTCCACGGCGGGGCGGTGGGGCGCCGGGTCCGGTGCGGCGGGCGCGGGTGGTTTCGGGTGGGTGGCCGGTGGTGGCGACTCGCACCATGGTGACGGTGGAGGTAGCGGCGGCGGTTGTGGTGGTGGCGGCGGCTGCGGTGGCGGTAGCTGATCGCGCGGGGTCGGAGGGTCGGCCATGATGCTCGGCGCGGTGGCGCTGCTCGTTCTCCTCGGCGTCGTCGCGTTCGGTTTCTCGCCGGTCGTCGGCGTCGCGTTGCTCGCGTGCGCCGCGTCGCTGGTGGTGATCGTCGGAGTGCGGAACCGACCGCGCAGGGTCGTCCGGCGTGGCCAACCCGCGCGCTGGGTGTGGGGCGCGAGTGCGGATGGTCTGGCCAGTGCCTCACGCACGCTGCGCAAGATGCGCGACGAGGACAGTAGTCACGACGGTGGTTCGGCGGGTGGCTGCGGCGGCGGAAGCTGATCGTCGGCCTGTCGACCAGGGGTGCAGGTCGGTCGAAAGGGGATTACAAGGGCTCGGTCCTACTTTCGGCATCGACACACCAGGCCGTAAAGGGGAGGTTCCATGAGCGAATTGATCGTGATGATCTTCGCGAGCGTCATCGTCATCCTCGGACTCGCCGTGTTCGTGATGGTGCCGGTGCTGATCATCGTGGCCATCGTCCGCGCGGCGAGCGAATCTCCCGAGCAGCGGCGCATCAGGCAGGTGCAGAACAGGTCTCGACGGCGGGGGAGTGACAGCGGCTGGTCCAGTGGCAGCGCCTGGACGGACTACGGCTCGAGCGGCAGCGACTCGGGGTCGAGCAGCTGGAGCAGTTGCAGCAGCGGAAGTTCCAGCAGTTGTGGCGGCGGGAGCTCGAGCAGCTGCGGTGGGGGTAGCTGAGTTCGAAGGCGGATGACCTGGTGGCGAAGGGGAGGCCACCAGGTCATCCGGTCATCGATCGACCGCGCTCAGCGCAGGTCGATCAGGGCCGCGTGCACGGCGCGGCCGGCGAGGGGGTCGCCGACCGCGATCCGGGCACTGCCGTCCGGATAGGACTTGGCTTTGATGCCCGCCCGGCGGAGCGCGGTGGCGACGCCGGGGCCGGGCAGATACAGGAAGTTGGCGTGGCTGCGGTGCACGTCGATGCCGCAGGCGCGCAGAGCTGTTCGAAGCGCGTCGCGTTCCCGGTTGATCCGCTGGATGCGGTCGTGGAGTTCGTCGTCGGCGGCATAGGCGGCGCGGACCGCGGCCACGGCGGCGGTGCCGATGCCGAAGGGCAGCTGTTGACGACTGATGCGCTCGATCAGGTCACCGCGGCCGACGCAGTAGCCGATGCGCAGGCCCGCCAAGCCGTACGCCTTCGAAAAGGTGCGCAGCACCAGCAGATTCGGGTGGCGGTGCAGCAGCGCGTGCACGTCGAGGCGGTCGGCTGGGTCGAGGAATTCGACGTAGGCCTCGTCGAGCAGCACCGGAACCCGGCGGGGGAGCGCGGACAGGAACGAGCGCACCGCGCCGGCGTCGAGCACCGTTCCGGTCGGATTGTGCGGCCTGCACAGCACGACCAGCGCGGTGCGCCGGTTGACCGCGCGGCGCAGCGCGGTCAGATCCTGCTCGCCCGCCGGGTCGAGCGGCACCGGCACCAATGTCATGCCGGTCATGTCCGCCAGCATCGGGTATCCGTCGAAAGTCGGTGTGCTGGTGACGAGTTCGCCGCCGGACAGGGCCCGCAGCACCTGCTGCGCGACGCCGGTGGCGCCGGAGCCGACCACCACCTGTTCCGGCCGGACGCCGAGGCGTTCGGCGATGACCCGCGGCAACCGCTCGGGCAGGAACTCCGGATACCGATTCGCCTGGGCGAGTGTGTCGTTGACCGCCGTGACGACCGACGGCAGCGGCGGGAAGGGGTTCTCGCTGAGCGAGAGGTCGAACAGCATCGGCGTGGCCGAGGTGCGGAACCGACGGGAGGGGATCGTCGGTTCCGCGAGGCGCGTGGTCATCGCGCCGCGCCCCAGCGCACGGCGGCCGCGCCGGCGAAATCACCGGCGTGCGCGAACGCCGACAGCAGCACCACCGAGCCGTTGCGCAATCGGCCCGCCCGGTTCTCCACATCCAGGGTCACCGGAATGCCCGCGGCGAACAGGTTTCCGCACTGGTCGAAGGTGTCGGGATGGCGTTCGGCGGGCAGTTCCAGCGCGTCGTGCCAGTTGCGCAGGAACAGCCGATTCGGCTGATTGGTGACGAAGGTGTCGATGTCACGGCCCTTCACCCCGATGTGATCGCACACCGCCAGCGCCACCTCGGGGACGAGCCGGTTGCCGCGCGCGAACACCTTGGTGATCTTCGATTCGGTGAAGCTCACGCAGCCCTGACCCTCGCCCGGTTCCCAGTACTTGCGCGGGCCGTTGGTGGAGAAGTCCATGTCACCGGCGAATTCGGGATAGGTGCGGCATTCGATGTCGAGGATCGGCGCCGAATCGTCCTTGCGGAGCAAGCCGATGCCGCAGCCGTCGCCGGGCACCGGCGCCTGCGCGAGCTTGCGGATGTCGGGCTGGGTGAACACCGGGCCCGCGCAGTTCTGGGCGGCGACGATCAGCGCGGTCTTGGCGTCGCTGGTGGCCATGATCATCCGGGCCAGCGCCATCATGTGCACGAAGGCCGCGCAGCCGCCGTTGTGCACGTCCAGGACATGCGAGGGCTTGGCGCCGAGGCGCCGGGCCAGCTCGGGGCCGGCGCCGAGCACGGGATTGTCGGGCAGCTGGGTGTGGGTGAGGATGATGTCGATCTCGGCGGCCAGGCCATCGCCGTGCCGTTCCCGCAGCGGCGCGAAGGCCTTCTCGGCCATGTCGACAGCGGTTTCGTCGCGGTCGACGTGGTGGCGTCCGGTCGGGGACCGGAACATCACGTTCTTGGCCATCCGCTCCGAGCGGGAGAACTGGGTGAAGTATTCGGTCGGGACCGGCTCGCCGGGCAGGTAACTCGCGACGTCGACCAGACTCACTTGCGGCATGTTCACTGCATCCACTCCGGCTTGATCGGCAGCCCGTGAGCCGCGCGGTATTCACAGATGGCCTTGAGGTTGTCGAGCTCCAATTGGTGGCCGGCGGAGAACATCTCCCAGAAATCGCCGACCCACACCGGCCGCTTGGGCGGCGCGGTCTCCGGATAACCGTTCTCGTCGTAGAAGGGGTGTTTGCAGTTGACCCACAGCACCACCGACCCCGGCTTGTCGAACACCACCTGCGCGTCGACGACCCGCATCAGGTAGATCATCCACAGGTGTGCGGACTGGTCCCAGGCGCAGTGGTAGTCCACGGTCATGGCGTCGGCGTTGGCGACGGTCCTGGTGAAACACTTGGTCGCGTCGCCGAGCCGGTCGTAGGACAACCACAGGCCCGGTTCGTCGGTCTCGGTGAATCCGCGCAGGCTGTAGGTCCATTCCTCCAGCGAGCGGGTGTCGGCGAGGTATTCGAAGACCTCGCGCGGCGGTGCGGCGATGTAGGTCTGCACGGGGCAGAAGTCGCCGTAGATCTGGTCGTGCGGATACACCGACCGCAGCATGTCCATGATGATCGGGGTCGTCGCCTCCCGATCCGAATTCTCGATCCGCAGGACGCCGGGGATCACCTCGTCGGGGATATCGCTGAGTGCTGGCAGGGCGCTGGTTGTCACGGGGTACTCCTCGAAGCGTCGATAGTCGACAGGAAGGGCAGGAAGGGCGGTATTTCGTCGGGGTCGCAGAGGATTTCGAGGAACGAGGGTCCGGTGGCGGTGAAGCTGTCGCGCAGGGCGGCGGTGAGCTCACCGGGTTCGTCGACGGTTCGGGCGGGGAGCCCGGGGAACATGGCGGCGATGCCGGCTCCCAGGTGTGCGGGGTGAAAACGGTTGAAGCTGTAGCGGTCCCGGTAGTAGAGCTGTTCACGGGTGACGCACATGGCGTGCGCGTTGTTGTTGAACACCACGAAGGTGATCGGCAGGGCGTGTTCCACGGCGGTGTGCAGTTCCATGCCGTGCATGTAGAAGGAACCGTCGCCGGCGATCACGACCGTGCGATGCGGACCGTCGGCGGCATCGTGGCGGGCGAAGGCGGAACCGATGCCCGCGCCGAACGCGTAGCCCATGCCGCCCATTCCGAGGGCGACGACGAATCGTCCGCCCTCGGGCACCCTCAGGTAATGCACCACGCTGGCGCCGGTGTTACCGGCGTCGGCGAAAATATCCGCGCCAGTGGGCAATTCACGCTGAACAGCCTCGACGACGGTGCGGTAGCGCAGGCCGGGGCCCGCGGCCTCGGGCACCGTCATCGGAGTCGGGTCGGCCGGGGGATCGGTGTGGGTGGGGGTGCCGTCGATCCGGGTCAGCAGTTCGCCGAGGGTGGCGGCGAGGTCGGTGGCGGTGGTGTGCAGTGCGGCCGGATAGGGCGGTAGCGCGCCGATGCTGAGCAGCGTGAGGTCGGCGAGTGCCGCGTCCAGGCCCGCGCTCGCGGTGACGGGCAGCCGCGTGCCGATCAGCAGGCACGCGCTCGCCGCGGCCAGCGCCTCGGCGAGTTCGGCGTGCCCCATGCTGCCCGCGACGCCGCAGTAGCCGGGACCGGCGTTCGGGTAGACGTCCTTGGCGTCGGGTGCCAGGCCGATCGAGGCGTCGAGCGCGGTGACCAGCTCGGCCAGTTCGTCGCGGGCGTCGTCGCGGGCGACCTGATCGCCCGCGATGATCACGACCTTCCCGGTGCGCCGGGCGGCGGCGAGTTCGGCGACGACGGCGTCGAGCACCGGCAGCTCGGCCGCGCCGGTCCGGGCCGGGCGCGTCGCCGCTGCCGGCATCGCTTGCTGCTGCACGTCTTTGGGGATGAGGAGCACGGCGGGACCGCCACCCTCGGCCGCCGCGACCGCCGCCGCGAGCTGGGCGGGCAGCTCGGCCGGATCGGTGACGCGCGCGCAGTATCGGCTCACCGCCGCGAACAGTGCCGTGGCGTCCAGCGATCCGGCCAGTCCGCTCGAATCCTGAAACGCCCCATGGCCTTCCAGGGTGGTAGGCGGTTGTCCGACCAGCGCCAGGACGGGGACCCGGGACGCGAAGGACTCGGCGAGCCCGGCGACCAGGTTCATCGCCCCGCCGCCGGAGGTCGCGGCCACCACGCCGAGTCCACCGGTGCTGCGCGCGTACCCGTCGGCCATGGTGGCCGCCGAGAACTCGTGTTTGGCGACGATGCCCGCCGGGCGCCCGCCCGCGTCGAAGATCGCGTCGTAGAGGTCTTCGATATTGGCGCCGTCGACGCCGAACAGATGTGTGACCCCCAGTCCGGATACCGCGTCAACGAGGTAGTCGACCACTCGGTTCGGCATCGGCCCTCCTCTTTTCTCGCGTGCTGCGTCCCCTGCCCGCGTACCCGGTCGGACCAGCGGGAACCGACGGACGGAACGTCGCGTACACGAGGGATACGGGGTGGCGACGACTCCGGTTCAGAGGGTGGGTGAGAACCACCCCTTGTGTGTACGTATACATCTACGTATAGTGAGTGCATGCCCAACAAGACGATCTACGTAGCCGACGATGATCTGCCCCTGTTCCAGCGGGCGCAGGAACTCGTCGGTGGCAACATCTCCGGCGCGGTGGTCGCCGCGCTGCGCCGGTTCATCGACCTGGAGGAAGGTCGCCAGGCCGGCTTCGACGAGGTCGTCTTGCAGGTGGGTCGCGACGGCGTGCGGCAGGTGCGCTTCCAGGGCACCCTGCTGGGCGAATGGCGCGATGTCGGCGACGAGCGGGTGCTGCACCAGCAGGTCTACCGCAGTCGCAAGGGCAAGCTCGTGCTGCACACGCACACGGCGCTGTGGAAGGACTACCCGACCGGCGAGGCCGCCGGCGACCTGAAGGACTGGAAATACTGGCGGCGGATGTTCGGCATCGGCGACCGGCCCTGGGACTGGGGCGACTACGAGTACGAGATCCTCGACGACGTGGCCGACCTGAAGGGTCGCGTCCCCGACAAGCTCTATCGCAAGGTCGAGGACATCCACGCCCACCCGCAGATCGAGGAACTCGACATCTAGTTCCCGGTCTGCCGGTCACAACCACACACCCACACCAGCAACCGCAGCCCCCTGGGGGCTGTGTCGATAACTCATGCACATATTCGCAGTAATGAATGAAATTCTCTGGAAAGGGACGACCATGGTCAACTCGGCCATCACGGCACGGGGCCTGCGCAAGGCCTACGGCGAGCACACGGTCCTCGACGGCATCGACCTCACCGTCGCCGAGGGCACGATCTTCTCCCTGCTCGGCCCCAACGGCGCGGGCAAGACCACCACGGTGCAGATCCTCACCACGCTCATCGGCGCCGACGCCGGCGAGATCGCCGTCGGCGGCTACGACGTGGTGACCGAACGTGACGGCGTGCGCGAGCTGATCGGCGTGACGGGACAGTTCGCGGCCGTCGACGAACTGCTCACCGGCCGCGAGAACCTGCACATGATGGGCGATCTCAACCATCTGCCCCGCCGCGACACCCGCGGCCTGGCCACCGAACTGCTGGAGCGCTTCGACCTGGTCGAGGCGGCCGACAAACCGGCGAGCACCTACTCCGGCGGCATGACCCGCAGGCTCGATCTGGCCATGACGCTGGTCGGCAACCCGCGGGTGATCTTCCTCGACGAGCCGACCACCGGCCTCGACCCGCGCAGCCGCCGGGCAATCTGGGACATCATCCGCGGCCTGGTCGACGACCTCGGCGTCACCGTCTTCCTCACCACCCAGTACCTCGAGGAGGCCGATCAGCTGGCCGACCGCATCGCGGTGCTCGACCAGGGCCGCATCGTCGCCGAGGGCACCGCAGCCGAACTGAAGCGGCTGATCCCCGGCGGGCACATCCGCATCGACTTCGCCGATCAGCGCGCGCTGGCCGCCGCGCAGTACGCGCTCGGCCCGTCCGCGCGGGTGCTCGACGCCGGCGACGGCCTCACCCTGGCAGTCCCCAGCGACGGCGGCGTGCGCTCCCTGCGCGCCGTGCTCGATCTGCTGGACGCCGAGAACATCGAAGCGGGCGGCATTTCCGTGCACACCCCCAACCTCGACGACGTCTTCCTCACCCTGACGGGAAGAAGCGCTCAGCAGCCGGCGACGGCCGCGGAGCATGACAACGACCGCGCCACCACCGAGCAGGAGTCCCTGGCATGAGCACCACCACCGTCGCGAACAAGCACGCCGTCGCCGACACCATGACCATGTTGCGGCGCAACATCATCCACGCCAAGCGCTATCCGAGCATGGTCTTCGGCATCCTGATCATGCCCACCGTGCTGCTGCTGGTGTTCAACTACGTCTTCGGTGGGGCGCTGGAGAAGTCCTCCGGCGGCGAGTACATCGACTACCTGGCGCCGGGCATGCTGTTGTTGCTGCCCGCGTACATGACCGTGTCGGTGGCCGTCTCGATCGCCACCGACAAGAGCAAAGGCATCGTGAATCGCTTTCGGGTGATGGCGATCTCGCAGTCGTCGATGCTCACCGGGCACGTGCTCGGCGCGCTCATCCAGGCGCTGGGCGGCATGGCCGTGATGACCGGGGTCGCGCTGCTGATCGGCTTCCGGCCGAACGCGAACCTGCTCGAATGGGTGGCCGCCTTCGGTCTGCTCACCCTGGTGACCTTCGCCTTCACCTGGCTCGCCATCGCCCTCGGTCTGCTCTCGCCGAACCCCGAAAGCGCCAGCAACGCACCGTTTCCCATCGTGATGATGCCGTTCCTCGGCAGCGGCCTCGTCGCCACCGACACCATGCCGGTCGGCCTGCGGCAGTTCGCCGAGTACCAGCCCTTCACCCCCATCACCGAGACCCTGCGCGGGCTGCTGATGGGCACCGAGATCGGCGTCAACGGCTGGGTCTCGCTGGGCTGGTGCGCGGTGATCGCCGGCGGCGGCTACCTCTGGTCGAAGTCGATCTTCAGCAAGCAGAGCTGAGCCGCACGCGCCGAACGGTCCCGGAGAGACATGCTCTCCGGGACCGTTCGGCCGTGCTCAGATCTGGGCTTCCAGGATCGTGCGGCCCGCGCTGACCGAGGTGATCTCGACCTTGCTGATCGACTCCGGCGGCGCGTCGATCGTGCGGTCGACGGTGAGCTCGGTGCCGGGGCCCGCGGGCCACTGGTCGAGTTCGAAGCGCTGGTCGCCCGCGGTGACGATCAGGCCGTAGGTCCAGCTGTAGCCGGAGCCGTAGCTGCTCGGCGCGTAGCGGCAGGTCATCACCAGTCGGGTGCGGTCGCCGTCGCGCACCAGTTTCACCTCGGCGCTGACCGGTGTCTGCTCCACCGCCCGCATCTGCTGGGCCGCGACGACCTGTTCGGTCGGCGCGTCGGAGCGGGCGACGGTGACCGTCACCGGGATGGCGATCGCCACGGCGGCCGCGGCGGCCGCGACCGCGCTGCCGACCCCGATCCAGCGACTTCGCCGGCGCTTCTTCTCGGCCGCGGCGGCCAGCGAGGGCAGCAGATCGGGGGCGTGGGCGATCGCGGGTTCGGTGGCCTCGATCATCGACAGGGCGGTGTCGCGATCGACCAGCGCGAGCATTCCCGGCATCCCGGCCAGGTCGGCGACCGCTTCGGTGCAGTGCGGGCAGTCGTGCAGGTGCGTCTCGTACTCGCGGCGCTCGTCGGCGCCCAGGGAACCGAGAACGTAGGCGGCGTCCCAGGTGCTGTACTCGTCGAAGAGATCGGTCATCGGTTCGTCACCCCCATCTCCTGTAGCGCCAATCGCATCGCTCGCATGCCGTAGTGCAGCCGCGACTTCACCGTGCCCGGCGGAATGCCCAGCTCGTCGGCGATCTGCTGCATGCCGAGGCCGCGGTAGTAGGCCCGCACGATCACCTCGCGATGATCCTGGCTCAGCGTGCTGAGCGCGTCGGCGACGAGCCAGCCGTCCAGCGCCCGATCGGACTGATCGGGGCTGACCTGTTCCGGGGGTGTGTCGGTGCCGAACTCCCGGCGGTGTCGCGCGCTGCGGTGTTCGTCGACGGCAAGATTACGGGCCACGGTGAACAGCCACGCGCGCGGTGAGGTCTCGGTCTGCTCGAGCACCGCGGGCCGTTGCCAGGCCCGCAGCAAGGTCTCCTGCACGATGTCCTCGGCCCGGCCGGGATCGCGCACCAGGCCCAGGGTGAAGCGCCACAGCGCGGGAGCGTGCTCGGCGTAGAGCGCGCGCATCAGTTCGTCGCGACCGTCGTCCATCGGCGGTCCGGGTCACTGCTCGTCGATATTCATGGTGTCACTCCTGATCTGTCGAAGGAGTAACGGGATCAGTTGCGTTCGAGTTCAATCGGGTGCGTGGCGAGCAGGGCCAGCGGCAGCGGCTGGCGGCGCAGCACGCTCGCCCACAGGTCGTGCCGGTCGGTGGCGAGCGGATCCGACGGCAGCGCCGAGACCACGATCCAGTCGTCGTTGTCGAGTTCGCCGTCGAGCTGGCCCATCGACCAGCCCGCGTACCCGGCGAAGATCCGGATGCCCTCGACCAGCGGGCCGATCTCGGCCGGATCGGCGTCCAGGTCGACCAGCACCACCCGGCCGTCGACCCGGCGCAGGCCGCGCACCTCGGAGATGTCGGCGCCGGTGCGCAGGGTGCCCAGGCACAGGGCGGCGTCGCGTTTGACCGGACCACCGATGTAGAGGTCGGTCGGCTGGGCGGCCAGGTCGGCCCAGGCGGGCAGGACGTCGCGCACCGGGGTCTCGCTCGGCCGGTTCAGCACCACGCCGAGGCTGCCGGCGTCGTTGTGCTCGATGACGTACACCACGGTCCGCCGGAAGGTCGGTTCCACCAGGTCGATCGCCGACACCAGCAGATTGCCCGCGCGGACGCCCACCGCGGGGTGCCCGCGCCGCCGGTCATCGCCGTGCCCGTCGCGAGTCCGGCGCTCGTCCGGGTCGTCTCCGCGTGCCACCGAGCCATCATCGCATTGGACCGGTGTCGCGCGCTCCCCGCGGACCGCCGCGGACCGGAAATTTTCTCGTCCGACCGCCCGCGGGCCCGCCCGGTAGGGTCTCGGCATGCACTCGCCCGAGGTCCTTCTCGAAAACAGTGACGCCGTGTACGACTACTACCAGCGACATCAGCAGAATCGCTGGAAGGCGCTGGCGTCCTATGCCGTGCTGGCCCGGCGCTTCCGCCCGCGGGTGGCCTTCGCCGACGGCGCGAAGCAGCAGCTGAAGGCCCTGGTCCGCAGCGGGCGCCCGGTGATCTTCGCGATCAATCACCTCTCCACCAGCGATCCGTACACCGTCGCCGCGACGGCGTGGCGCTCACCGCTGCGCGGCAAGATCGGCCGGGTGCGGGTGCTGGCCAAGGACGAACTGTTCGTCGATCCCGAGCAGCGCCGCAAGGTCGACATGATGGGCGGCATCCCGGTGTTCCGCGGCAAGGACCACGGCATCAGGGCCGTCAACGCCGCAGGTCAGCGCATGATGGATGTCTGCGCGCAGCGTCTGGCCGCCGGTGATCACCTGGCGATCTTCCCCGAGGGCACCTGCAACGACGTCGACCCGGTGACGGTGCAGTCCGTCGGCAGTGGGATCGGTCATATCGCGTTCCGCGCGGCCAAGCTGGACGCGCCGCCCGCGCTGGTCGCCCTGGCGATGAGTTACGGTCCGCGACCCGACCCGAAGGTCGAGCCGACCGCCGCGGAGGTCGTCGCCGCCCGGTTCTACTTCCGGTCGCCGGTGCTGGAGCTGCCGCAGCGGCCCGCCGACATCGCCCGCCTCGTCAAGGACGAACTGCAACTGGCCGTCGACGCGGCGGTCGCGAGCTACTGAGGCAACCCGAACAGCTCCCGCGCCCGCTGCGGCACCAGCGAGATGTAGGCCGGATGGGTCTTGACGAAGTGCAGGACCACCGGACACAGTGGCAGCACGCTGAACCCGTCGGCGCGGCCGGCGTCCAGCGCGGCCTGGGTGAGCACGTTGGCCAATCCCTGGCCTTCGAATCGGGGATAGATCTCGGTGTGCACGAGGGCGCGTTCGGCCCCGGTGTCCTGGTACTCGATATAGCCGGCGGGGACTCCGTCGGCGGTGAGTTCGAACCGCTCGAGCGCGGCGTTGTTGCGGACCTCGGTCGCCATGCGTCGAAACTACCCCGGTCCGCGACATTCGACGGTGGGGTCCGCGTATGGCGGGTTTCGGTCCGAGCCCGGACAATGTCGGGATGATCGGACAGCGTGGGGACACGCCTGCTCGCGTCACCACGGAGGGCACCCGAGCATCGCAGGAGGAGACAGCATGACCGCACGTGTGGTGCTCGCGCCCGACAAGTTCAAGGGCTCGCTCACCGCGCCCGAGGTCGCCATCGCGCTGGCGGCCGGGATCCGCCGGGCCGCGCCGTCCGTCGACGTGCGCTGCGTGCCGGTCGCCGACGGCGGCGACGGCATGGTGGACGCGTTCGCCGCCGCGGGCTGGCAGCGGATCGTGGTCCCGGCCCCCGGCCCGACCGGGGAACCGTCGACCGCGGGC
>NZ_JBCGFB010000018.1:56268-74534 GCF_038752175.1 Nocardia sp. No.11
GGAACCGTCGACCGCGGTCTACGCCGTGCACGGCGACACCGCGGTGGTCGAGCTGGCCGCGGCGGTCGGGCTGGTCAAGCTCCCCGGCGGTCGATTGGAGCCGATCCGGGCGAACACCTTCGGCCTCGGGGTGGTGGTCGCGCACGCGCTCGATCACGGCGCGCGCGAGATCGTCCTCGGACTCGGCGGCAGCGCGTCCACCGACGGCGGCGCGGGCTTCCTACAGGCGCTCGGCCTGCGCCTGCTCGACCGCGACGGCAGCGAATTGCGAAGCGAGGTCACCGGATTCGATGTGGTCGCGCTGTTGAGCCGGGTGGTGTCGGTCGACCGGGCCGCACTGCATCCGGCGATCGCGCAGGCGCGGTTCACGCTGGCCTGCGATGTGGACAATCCGCTACTCGGCCCCGCGGGTGCGGTGGCGGTGTACGCGCCGCAGAAGGGCGCCGACGCCGCGCGGATGGTGGATCTCGAAGCGGCACTCACCAATTGGGCAGCGGTGCTGGGGACCGGCTACGCCGAGATCGGCGGCGCGGGCGCGGCGGGTGGTACCGGATTCGGCGCGCTCGCGGTGCTCGGCGCGCAGGTCCGCAGCGGTATCGATGTGCTACTCGAGCTGCTGGAATTCCCCGCGCTGGTGGCCGGGGCGAACCTGGTCGTCACCGGCGAGGGGTCGCTGGATCACCAGAGCATGCACGGCAAGGCGCCGGTCGGGGTGGCCGCCGCGGCCAAGGCGGCCGGGGTGCCGGTGGTCGCGGCGGTGGGCCGAACGATGTTGTCGCCCGGGGAGATCCGGGCGGCGGGCTTCGCCGGGTGTTACGCGCTCGCCGATCTCGAACCGAATCCGTCGCGCTCGATCGCGAACGCGGCGGCGCTGCTCGAACGCGTCGGCGAACGGATCGCGCTCGACCGCCTGTCGCGATGGGCTACAGCGCGACAGCGGTAGGGACGGGCGCGCTCGGGCGGGTGTTCACGGCGAGCTCGGCGCGGTGGGTGTCGCCCCAGGTCTCCAGCGGCTCCAGCGCCAGCCGCAAGGTCTCGCCGAGCGGGGTCAGCGAGTATTCGACGCGCGGCGGGATCTCGGGATAGACCTCGCGGTGCACCACGCCCGCGCCTTCCAGCTGGCGCAGGTTCTCGGTGAGCACCTTCTCGCTCACCCCGTCGAGTAGTCGCCGGATCTGCCCGAACCGCTGCGGGCCCGCGCCGAGCACCCACATCAGGTGCAGCTTCCACTTCCCGCCGACGACGTCGATCGCCAGGCTCATGCCGCACACGTCGTGATCTGTGTCACTGTTCATCGTTGGTGCACCCCTTCCGACCGTATTTCGGACCTCAGGGTAAGCAACCACACCCCGACGTTCGGTCTTCCCGACGATACCCGCGCCGACCACCATGGATTCCGGCGCCGAACCATCGAACAATCGAGAATCGAAGGGGCATCAGATGTCCGAACAGTCCACCCGCTCCGTCTCCGTGCTCGGCCTCGGCCCGATGGGGCAGGCCATGGTCCGCGCCTTCCTGGCGGCAGGCGTCGAGGTCACCGTCTGGAACCGCAGCCCCGGCAAGGTCGACGCGATGGTCGCGCTCGGTGCCAAGCGCGCCGACACCGTCGCCGAGGCGCTGGCCGCCAACGAGGTGTCGGTCCTGAGCCTGACTCATTACGCCGCCATGTACGACGTGCTCGGTCAGGCGCCGGAAGCCCTGGCGGGCAAGGTGATCGCCAACCTGTCGTCGGACTCGCCGGACAAGGCGAGGGCCGGGGCGGCCTGGGTGCGCGAGCGTGGCGCGCAGTTCCTCTCCGGCGGGGTGATGTCGGCGGGCGACAACATCGAGCACCCCGCGTCCTACATCTTCTACAGCGGTCCGAAGGAGGTGTTCGACGCGCACGCCGAGCTGCTGCGTCCGCTCAGCCCGCAGGAGTACCTCGGCGCCGACGACGGCCTCGCCCAGGTCTTCTACCAGGCGTTGCTGGTCATCTTCCATCCCTGGCTGCTGGCCTTCGACCAGGCGACCGCGGTGATCGCGAAGTCCGGCCACGACATCGCCCAGTTCGTGCCGTTCGCGGTCCGTTCCAGCGAGGCCTTCCCGTACTTCATGGAGCAGTTCTCGGTGGCCAACCAGAACGGCGGCTGGGCCGACCTGGCCTCGCTGAAGATGATGGTGGCCGGCGCGCAGCACATCATCGACGCCAGCGAGGAGGTCGGCGTCGACGCCGGCTTCTCGCACCTGGCGCAGTCGTACTGGCGCAAGGCGGTCGAGGCCAGCGAGGCGGCGGGCAAGCCGGTGTCGACCTTCGAGCTGATCCGTGGCGCGGCCCGCTGAGATCGCCCGGCCGATCGGCTTCCGAGTGCCCTGCGGCACAGCCGGAGTCGACACGCCGAAACCGTCCGGCACCGCTCTGGGTGCCGGACGGTCGGCGGTGTTTCACGCGGTCTCGGCGCCGAGCCGGGGGAACGGCTCGGTGGAGAACACCACCTCCACCGCCACCTCGAAGTAGGCCGCGATCCGCAGGGCGAGATGCAGGCTGGGGCTGTATTCGCCCCGTTCGAGATAGCCGACGGTCTGATAGTGCACGCCGAGCGCTTCGGCCAGGTCCCGCCGCGAGATGCCGCGCTCGGCGCGCAGCATCGCGATGCGGTTGTAGATGACCTCAGAAGGCACGCTGCATCGCCTTGTCCCTGCGCGCGGCCATCGCGGAGCCGGATTCGAGTGCCGCCATGCGCCGCAGGACGATCGGTGCGATCAGCAGTCCGGCGACGGTCCAGATCCCCAGAACCGCCACGGTCTCCACGTGCCGCCAGGACTGCTCGAGTTCGACGGCGACCGCGTCGGCGGGCAGCAGCGCCGAGCGCATGCCGAGGCCGAGCCAGTACATCGGGAACACCTGACCGACAGCTTGCAGCCAGCCCGGCAGCGCGGTGATCGGGTAGAAGATGCCGGAGATGGCGACCAGGCCCATCAGCGGGATCGTCAGCAGGAACGACGAGCGGCTGTCGAGCAGGCTGCCCAGGATCGTGCCCCAGGGCAGCACGGCCAGCAGACCGAGCGCCACTACCCCGACGAATATCGCGATCGCGCTCGCGTCGGTCAGCGAGGAACCGCCGATGATCACCATGCCCACACCGAGCACGATAACGACCTGCGCGAGCACCGCGCCCGCGCCCGCCACGATCCTGCCGGTGAAATAGCCGGTCAGTCCCCTGGGCACGGCCTTGGCGCGCAGCAACGTGCCGTCCTCCCGGTCCAGGACCAGCACATTGAGGACCGCGTACAGGCCGTTGAACGCGATGATGGAGCCGAGCAGGCCGGGGACGGCCAGCTCGGCGATCGACAGTCCGCTCTCGCCGTACATCCGGTTCCGCAGCAGGAACAGCACCGCGAGCGAGATGCCCGGGGTGAGGAACTGCCCGATCAGATCGGGGGCGTTGGTGTAGAGCTGGCGCAATTCGATCCCGCCGCGGGCAAGTCCGGCGCGGACAGCGGTGACGTTCATCGGGTGACCTCCGCGAGAGAGTGAACGGGTGCGCCCGTGTCGCCGGATTCGGCGCGCCGGACCAGGGTCATGTAGGTGTCCTCCAGCGAGGCGCGGCGGACCTCGAGTTCGCCGATGTCATCACCGTGCTGTTTGAACAGCTCGTGCACGTACTTGGTCGACTCGGTGGTGGTGTGCACGAATCGCTGTCCGTCCACGGTCCAGCTCACCTGGGCCTCGCCCGCGACCGAGCGGGACAGCTCGTCGGGCGAGCCGTCGGCGATGATCCGCCCACCGGCCAGGATCAGCAGCCGGTCGGCGAGTTTCTCCGCCTCGTCCAGGTCGTGCGTGGTGAGCAGCACCGTGGTGTCCTCCAGATCGGCCAGCCGGTGCACCAGATCGTGGAAGTCGCGCCGCGCGGCCGGATCGAAGCCCGCGGTGGGTTCGTCCATGAACAGCAGGTCGGGCTTGCCGACGATGCCGATCGCCACGTCCAGCCTGCGGCGCTGGCCGCCGGAGAGGGTGGCGATCTTGGCGTTCGCGTGGTCGGTCAGGCCGACCAGCTCGATGAGCTGATCGGTGTCCCACGGCCGCGGGGTGCGCGGGGTGGCATAGGGAACGTAGTACGAGCCGAGATGCTGAAGCAGTTCGCGCACACGCCATTTCGCGTGGTCGCGCCAGGATTGCAGCACCACGCCGATGCGCGCGCGCCACTGTTCGTCACCGTGTTCGGGATCGGTCCCCAGCACGTCGACCCGGCCGGCCGACCTCCTGCGAAACCCCTCGAGGATCTCGATCGTGGTGGTCTTGCCCGCGCCGTTGGGCCCGAGCATGACGAGCACCTCTCCGCGCGTGGCCTGGAATGTCACATCGTGCAGGACGTCGGTCTCGTCGTAGCGCATCCGTAGTTGCTGTACGTCGAGCACAACGCTGTTACTCGAAGCCATGAGTCCTCCCAATCATCGACCTTCGATGATATGTAGCATACGTACTACATTTCATCGCGGCAATACTTCGGGAGAAACGGACATTCCCAAAAGAGAGAGCACTGCTCTTGACATGTCGCCGCCGAGCGCGCATGCTTGTCTCAACAGAGAGCAGTGCTCACAGTTCAGGAGTGATCAAGATGGACAACGCCACCCGCTACCTCGGCCCCACCGGCTTCGACCCGATCATGAACAAGATCGCCAACCTGCTGCCCAAGCTGGGCATCAGCATCATGGGCTCGCGGCTGCTGGCCGTGCGCGGTCGCAAGAGCGGCGAATGGCGCACCACCATGGTCAACGTGATGACCGCCGCCGACGGTGAGCGCTACCTGGTCGCCCCGCGCGGGCACACCCAGTGGGTGCGCAACCTGCGCGTCGCGGGCGACGGTGAACTGCGGCTGGGCCGCAAGGTCGAGCAGTTCACGGCCACCGAGATCGCCGACACCGACAAGGTCCCGTTGCTGCGCCTCTACCTGGAGAAGTGGGGCTGGGAGGTCGGCAAGTTCTTCGAGGGCGTCGACAAGAACGCCTCGAACGAACAGCTCGCCGCCATCGCCCCCGGTTTCCCGGTCTTCCGGCTCGCCTAGGACTTGCCCAGGAATTCGATCGCGGCGGCGTAGCCCTGGACGCCGAGGCCCGCGATGACCGCGGTCGCGATCGGGGATACGAACGAGTGGTGCCGGAACTCCTCGCGTGCGTGCACATTGCTGATGTGCACCTCCACGATCGGCACCTCGGGGATCACCAGGGCATCGCGCAGCGCGACCGAGGTGTGAGTCAGGCCGCCGGGATTGATCACGATGGCCGAGACCTCGCCGCGCGCCTGCTGGATCCGATCGATCAGCGCGCCTTCGTGATTGGACTGGAAGGCCACGACCTCGCGGCCGAACCGGGCGGCCGTGCGCTCGCACAGGGCGACGACGTCGGCGAGGGTGTCGGCGCCGTAGATCTCGGGCTGGCGGGTGCCGAGCATGTTCAGATTCGGCCCGTTGAGCACGAGGATCGGGCCGGTGGCCTGCACGGTGTCTGCCATGCAGGCCACCTTAATTCACAGGCCGGTCGGGCCTTCGGAGCGCAGGTCGTCGACCTTGCGCATGGCCTCGCGGAGTTCGGCCAGCCAGGACTCGGCGTGCTTGCCCGCCAGTTTCACCGTCCAGGCCAGCGCGTCGGCGCGGGAGCGGGCCACGCCCGCGTCGATCAGGGTGTCGAGGACCTGGCGTTCGGGCTGGCGCAGCCGGGTCATCACCGGAACCGCGAGGTGGGTGAACAGGATTCGCTCACCGTCGACCCGCACGCCCCAGGCGACGCTGCGGCCGTAGCGCCGCTGCGCCTCGTCGGCGATCCGCATCCTGGCCGGCCGGGTGGACTCGCGGAAGCGGGCCAGCGCTCCCTCCTTCGTCGCCGCCGAGACCGGCGCGTCGGCGTCGGCCGACTTGGGCTGCGGCACCGGGAGTTCGCCGACGACCACGATCTCGTCGCGGTCGATCTCGATCTCCGGCGGGCCGGTGAACCAGTCGGCGGGCAATCGTCCGGCGAACCAATCGGGGGCATCGGCCGGATCGGGGAGGTCTGCTTGCTGCCAGCCGCCCGGCCGGCCGAATCCGCGTTCGCGATGGGCGTTCCGCATGGAAATCACCTGCTATCTCTGTTGCGCACGTTGCGTTGATTACAAGATTACGCCGATATATGCGCAGCGGTTTATGCTCTGCGTGAACGATGGTGTTCCCGGCCGATGTGGGTCGGTGACGTGGGGTTGAGTGTCGGTGGGCCTGGGTACCCTCACGTTGAATCGCCGGACAATGCGAGATCCGCACAACTCGGCGGGCCGCCCGGTACGGTAGGCGCGCCAGATGTTGCCACTGGCTGGGCGAGGTTCGAGATCAGGCCCTCATCGGGGCGAGATTTCGGGCACAATCTAGGTGCTGAGGTCGGCTAGCGTCCCGTGTTACCGGGGCATCGGAGACGGGTCAACTTCCGGTACGGTGGATTTGTTACCGGAGTGGCAAGAGTGAAGAGTGGGCGATATGGATGTGTGGGGATCCCGCCGCTTTCGCGCACGGGGCGCAATGGCGATCGTGGGGGTTGCGACCCTCGCCATCGCGCTGTGCTCGTGCGGGGTGGGTGGGAAGCCGAGTGAGTCGGAATCGGTTGTCCAGCGGTTCACCGATCTGCTGGACGCGCAGGATTACACCAAAGCCGCCGACCTGACCTCGTACCCCGCCGCCGCTTCGGCAACCATGAAGCAAATGTTCGAAGGCTTGGCGACCGGCAAGGTCGACTACGAGCCGAGCCAGGTGATCGATCTCGACCCGCAGTCGGCGATCTTCAGCATGGACGTCGCCTGGAACTTCGGCGAGCACAAGGACTGGACCTACACACTCCAGGGCACCGTCCGCAAGCTCGCGATCGGCTGGCGGATCTCCTGGGACCCCGCCGTCGTGATGCCGCAGCTGGCCAACAATCGCACCGTCAAGCTCGTGCGCACCACCGCCAAGCCGCCGCCGCGGGTCGTCGACCTGCCCGGTGAGCCGCTGATGACCGAGCAGACGATCAATGTCATCAAGATCGATCCGAGCCGCACCGGCGACCTGGTCGGGTCGACCAACGCGCTCGCCGACGCGATCGAGCCGGTCGCGCCGTTGATCACCGGGCCCTCGCTGATGCAGCAGCTGGCCGCCTCGCAGGGCAAGCCGGTCGTCGCGGTCAACCTGCGCGAGGGCGACTTCGCGATCCTGGAACCGCGGATGGCGCGGGTACCGGGGGTGGTGATGGAGAAGCAGCCCAAGCTGATCTCCGCCGATCGCCGCACCTGGTCGCCGATGCTGGACGCGTTGCGCGAGGTGTGGAAGGACAGCCAGGAGGCCACCGCCGGCTGGGGTGTGCAGATCTTCGAGGCCGACGGCCGGTTCGTCAGCCAGGTCGCCGGCTATCAGGGCCCGGCCGGGCCCGATATCTCCGCGACCATGGACCAGCGGTTGCAGCGCGCGGCCGAGGACGCGGTGGTCAGCGTGGGTACGCCGGCCTCGGTGGTCGCGATCCAGCCGTCCACCGGCGCGGTGGTCGCCGTCGCGCAGAACAGCTACGCCACCGAGAAGGGCCCGATCGCGTTCACCGGGCTGTTCCCGGCCGGTGGCACCATGGAACTGTTCCGCACCGTCGCCGCGGTGACGAAGAACAAAGCGCCGCAGGATGTTTCGGTGCAGGAGGCGGCCGAGGCGGCGACCGCGCTCGGCGTCGGCGTCGACTTCAAGGTGCACGGTCTCGACGAGGTGACCGGGCGGATCAGCGCCCCCGGCCGCAGCACCGAACAGGTGCGCCAGGGCGCGGGCTCGGACGCGGTGCTGGCCAGCCCCTTCGGCATGGCGATCGCCGCCGCCGCGATCGCGCGCGGCTCGGTGGTGCCGCCGATGATCGAGAACGGCAAGCCCAGCACCACCGACACCCCCGTGCCCGCACTCGCCCAGCCCGCCGTCGACCGGCTGCGCGGCCTGCTGCAGGAGGGCATCGGCAAGCCGGAAACCGCTGCGCTGCGCGGCTTCCGGGATGTCACCGCCTTCGCGGCGACCGGCGGCGCCGACGGCTGGCTGCTGGCCACCATGGGCGACCTGGTCTTCGCGGTGCACATCGCCGACGTCGACAGTGGCGACGCGACTTCGCGACTCGCCGCCGTCCTGCTGAAATCGCTGGCCTCGCCGGAGCCGTGAACACGGCTGCACGTGCAGAGTGTGCACTGATCAGTGGGGCTCGGCGCGGTCCGAATGAAGATCACGAACCGTTAGGCTGCTTGCGTGAGGAGATTCGCGCCGTTCGCCGCTGATGCCCTGTTGGTGATCGTTTTCTGCGCGATCGGCAGGCGCAGTCACGACGAAGCGGTGCTGGCCGGTCTCGTGAAAACGGTGTGGCCCTTCGGCATCGGATTACTGCTCGGCTGGGCGCTGGCCGTGCTCGCCGCGCGCAACGCCCGCTTCGACGCCACCGCGCTGTGGCCCAGCGGCATCCTGATCTGGCTCGGCACGCTGGTCGGCGGGATGGTGCTGCGGGCGGCGAGCGGTCAGGGGGTGGCGGCGAGCTTCGTCGTCGTCGCGAGTTGTGTGCTCGCCCTGTTCCTGCTCGGCTGGCGGGCCGCGCTGAGCGCGCTGCGGTGAGCGGCCGAGGTCCCGGCTAGCTCGGCTGGGCCGGTCCGCCTGCGGTGTCCTCGGGCTTGCCGCGCCGGAGTTTGGCCTGTAGTCCCGGCGTGGTGGAGAAGTACTCCTGCTCGTATTCCTCGTCGTCGGCCTGCGGAGTACGGAACAGGAACGCGAAGACGATCCAGCCGACGATGGCGACCAGGATGAAGCTGACGAACCGGTAGACGAACGCGGCGGCGACCGCCTGGGAGGCGGCCAGGCCCGCGGCGGCGGTGAGGCTGTAGATCAGGGTCGCGTCGACGTAGACGATGCCGCCGGGCGCGAACGGGATGGAACCGACGGCCTTGCCCGCGGTGAAGGCGATGAGCAGGCCGGACAGCTTGGGATCGGCGCCGATGGCATAACAGGCCGCGCCGAGACAGGCCACGTCGGCGCAGCGGTGCACCAGCGCCCACAGGCCGACCAGCGCCGCGTCCTTCTTGCCCAGGTCCACCGATTCCAGCTGGCGCCGGATCTCGCCCAGCTTGGCGATGCCGTGACCGGCGGGCTTCTTGCGCAGCCGGTTCACCAGCGCCAGCACCCGGCGCAGCATCGCCTCGAGCGTGCCCGGATGCCGGGCGAGGTAGTTGCCCGCGACCAGCAGCGCGGCCAGGATCACCACCGACCCGATCAGTTTGGGACCGATCTGGTTGCCGACCAGCGCCGCACCGGCGACGCCGAGCAGCGCCAGCCCGGCCGCGGCGACCACGCCGGAGAACACCAGCTGCCAGGACGCCACGATCGGGCTCGCGCCCCAGCGCCGGGTCTGGCGGTAGGTGAACGCGGTGGAGAATACCTGGCCCGCGGGCAGGGTCACCGACATCGCGGTGGCGCCGTAGACGACCGACACCGACTTGCCCTGGCTGACATCCACCCCGCCCGCGTGCAACAGCTGCTTCTGCACCCGGCCGAATCCGCTCATCGACATCGCCTGCAGCACGATGCACAGCACCAGCCAGCCCCAGTGGATCTCGGTCAGAGTGAGCCATGAGTCGTGCAGCCGCGGCCACAGGTAGGCGCCTTCGCCGATGAGCAGCGCGAGCAGCACCACGCCGAGCACCCACTTCACCCACCGGAACCGGCGGCGGCGCTCGGTCGGTGGCGAGGCGGGTTCGCCTGCTAGGTCGCCGTCGGCCGTCACGGTCTCAGCCTAACGAACGCAGCTGTTCTCCCTGGTCCTCGCCGGGCGCGGCGGCTATCGGTTTCGGCCAGGCCAGGCGGGTTTTTCTGCGTCTGCCACGCAGTTGCACCTCGTCGCCGGTTTCCCAATGGTCTTGCTCGCTTTCGTCGGCGAAGTAGAGCGCGCTGCCCGAAGCGAGAACGCGGCCGGGATGATCTTTGGCCAATTCGGTGAGCCGGGACGCCTCGTTGACGGGGTCGCCGATCACGGTGTATTCGAAACGATTTGCGGCGCCGATGTTTCCGGCGACCGCCAGGCCGGCCGAGACGCCGATGCCGACGTCGAGGCTGGTCACCTCGCGCAGTGCCTCGCGCAGGTCTCGCGCGGCGGCCAGGGCGGCGCTGGGCGCGTCGGGGCGGTCCAGCGGCGCGCCGAAGATGGCCAGCGCCGCGTCACCGACGAATTTGTTGACGAAACCGTGGTGGCGGTCGATCACGTCGACCACCACCCGGAAGAACTCGTTGAGCAGGCTGACGACCTCGGTCGGCGGCCGCTCGGCCGCCGCGGCGGTGGAGCCGACCATGTCGACGAACAGCACCGCGACGAACCTGGTCTCACCGCCCAGTTCGGTGCCGTAGTCCAGGGCCCGCTGGGCCACGTCCTCACCGACGTGCTGGCCGAACAGCTCCTGGAGTTTTCGCCGCTTGGCCGCCTCTTCCATCATCCGGTTGAAGCCGACCTGCAGCAGGCCGATCTCGCTGCCGTCGTAGACCTCCACCTGCACGTCGCGCGCGCCGCCCTGCACCCTGTTGATGGCTTGGGACAGCTGGCGCACGGGGTCGGAGATGGAGGACCCGGTGAGCATCGACAGCGCCAGCGCCTGCATGATCACCACGCCGCACAGCAGCAGGATCGAGATGGCCAGCGACTTCGCCGAGAACTTCACATCGGAGGAGATCTGCGTGACGCACAGCAGCACGATCGCGATGGTCGGCGCGAAGGTGCCCATGCCCCAGGTCATCGCCATCCTGGTGCCGACGCCGGGGGTGAGCGTGTGGTCGAAGGTGCCCTCGGTCAGCGCCTCGGCGGCGACCGGGCGCAGGATGCGCTCACCCAGCATGTAGGTGAAGCCGAACACGATGGTGGCGGCCATGCACTCGGTGACGATCACCGCGCCCGCCAGCTCGGGCGACTCGACGATGATCAGCGCCGCCAGGATCCCGCCGCCGATGATCCACAGCACCAGATGCAGGATCGACTGGCGCAGCGGCACGTGCAGCGCGGCCATCTGTTCCTGCCTGCTGGGTGGGCCGCCCCGCATCTGCCAGCGCATCACCGGCCGCAGCATCAGCGCGGCGCCCGCGATACTGAGCACCGCGGCGGCGCCGAAGACCAGCACCGGTGCGAGGAAACCGGTCTGGCGCACGCCACCGGGGTCGCCCTCGGGAACGGGCAGGCCGTACTGGATGAAGGCCCACACCAGGACCGCGCCGAAGGCGTTGGCCAGCAGTACCGAGGTCAGATACAGCGGCCAGCGCGTTCGCATGGTCTGTTTGACCGCTTCCAGGGGCGCCGACACGACCACCAATCTAGCGTTCGGACCGATAGGCTCTCTCGGGTGACCGACCAGAAGGTAGATTCCGGGCCCGCGTCCACACCGTGGCGCGCGGACGCCGAGGCAGTGCATCCGCTGGTCCGCAAAGCCGCCGCCTGGAGCTGGCGGCTGTTGATCATCTTCGCCGCCCTGCTCGCGGTGGGGATGCTGGTGCAGAAGTTCGCCACCGTGGTGATTCCGCTGGCGATCGCGCTGCTCGCGGCCGCGCTGCTCGCGCCGCTGGTCGACTGGATGCAGCGCGTGGGGATTCCGCGTTCACTCGGCGTGTTCGTCGCGCTGGTCGGGTCGATCGGGCTGCTCGCCGGGATCTTGACCTTCGTCGTCGAGCAGTTCGTCGACGGTGTGCCGGGGCTGTCCAACGAGGTCACCAACAGCGTCCACAAGGTGCAGGACTGGCTGATCAACGGCCCGCCGCACCTGAGCGATCAGCAGATCCGCAGTGCGGGCGACACCATCGTGCGCACCATTCAGGACAACCGCGAGAGCCTGACCAGCGGCGCGCTGACCACCGCCACCGCGATCGGGCACATCCTCACCGGCGCCTTCCTGATCCTGTTCATCCTCATCTTCTTCCTCTACGGCGGCGACCAGATCTGGCACTTCGTCACCCGGATCATCCCCACCGCGCACCGGGAGAAGGTCCGCACCGCAGGCGAGCTGGGCTTCGGCACGCTGGTCGGGTTCGTGCGCGCGACCGTGGTGGTGGCCGCCGTGGACGCGATCGGTATCGGCGCCGGGTTGGCGATCCTGCACGTCCCGCTGGCGTTGCCGCTGGCCTCGCTGGTGTTCATCAGCGCGTTCATCCCGATCATCGGCGCGTTCTTCGCCGGGTTCGTCGCGGTGTTCATCGCGCTGGTCACCAAGGGCCTGGTCACGGCCCTGATCGTGCTCGGCATCATCATCGCGGTGATGCAGCTGGAAGGCCATGTGCTGCAACCGCTGCTGCTGGGCCGGGCGGTGAGCATCCATCCGCTGGCCGTCGTGCTGGCGATCACCGCCGGTTTGGTGGTCGGCGGGATCGCGGGCGCGCTGCTGGCGGTGCCGTTGATCGCGGTCGGCAACACCGCGATCCGCTATCTGCTCGCCGACAGTCCGGACGAGGTCTACGGCGAGCTGATAGGCGACGATCGCAGACTGTTCTCCGCCGAGCCGGACAAACCGGAGCCGGGTCGATTCGATATCGCGCGCACGCTGCGCAAGGACGAGAGCAGGGTCGAGGCGGAGTCCGGCGATGCGGACGCACACAGCTGAGCTGAGCTCGGCCGACGCGGCGACCGCGCCCCTGTGGCGGGCCGCCCAGGCGTTCCGGCTGGTCACGCTGCTGTACGCGATCGGCCAGCAGATCGCGTCGGTGCCCTACTACGAGCACCCGCGACTGAGCTGGGTGCTGATCGCGCTGATGGCGATCTGGTCGGGCAGCTCCGCGCTGCTGCTCTCGCAGTGGTATTTCCCCACCGCGACCGGCCGGATCCGGGGCTGGGTGGTGCTCGGCGACCAGGTCGTGACGGTCCTGCTGATCGCCTCCACCCGGCTGGTCGCCGACTACGACTGGTACCACGGCCATCAGACGCTGCCGACGACCCTGTGGATCGCCAACTCGGTGATCTCGATGGCGATCCTGCGCGGACCGGTCGCCGGGGTGCTCGCCGGGCTCGGCATGTCGGCGGTGGTGGTGACGGTGCGGGAGCAATGGGGACAGGACGTGTGGGGCGACGCCACCGCGCCGGTGCTCGTCTCGGTCGGCCTGGCGCTCGGCCTGGCCGCCAACACCGCGCGCCGGGCCCAGGGCCAGCTCGAACGCGCGCTGCGGATCACCGCCGCCGCGCAGGAACGCGAGCGGCTCGCCCGAGAAGTGCACGACGGCGTGCTGCAGGTGCTGGCGTTCATCAAGCGTCGCGGCAACGAGATCGGCGGGCCCGCGGCCGAACTCGCGCAGCGGGCGGGCGAACAGGAAGTGGCGCTGCGGGTCCTGCTGTCCGAACAGGCCGAACGGCCGGATTCCGGCGCGGCCGAGGTGGATCTGCGGCCGCTGCTGACCGCGCGGGCCACGCCGAAGGTCTCGGTGGCCACCCCGGGCGACCCGGTGCTGATCGCCCGGTCCACCGCGCAGGAGATCGCCGCCGCCGTGACGACCGCGCTGTCGAACGTCGACCTGCACGCCGGGCCGGACGCGAAAGCGTATGTGCTGCTGGAGGACACCGGTGACATGCTGGTGGTGAGCGTGCGCGACGACGGGATCGGCATCCCGGCGGGCAGGCTCGCCGCCGCCGAAGCCGAAGGTCGGATGGGGGTTTCCCGTTCCATCGTCGGCCGGGTCGGCGCGCTGGGCGGCACCGCCGAACTGCTGACCGAGGGCGAGGACTTCGGCACCGAATGGGAATTCCGGATTCCGCGCCACCCGGCGCGCTGAGCGAAGGAGCCGCGATGACCGACCAGGCGATCACGGTGATGGTGGTCGACGATCACCCGATGTGGCGCGAGGGCGTCTCCCGCGACCTCACCGAGGCCGGTTTCGCCGTCCCCGCCACCGCCGACGGGGTCGGCACCGCCACCCGCCGCGCGGCCGCGGTCCAGCCCGACGTGGTGCTGATGGACATGCAGCTCACCGACGGCAACGGCGCCGCCGCCACCGCCGAGGTGCTGCGGGTCTCCCCGCACAGCCGGGTGCTGGTGCTGTCCGCGTCGGCCGAACGCGACGACGTGCTCGACGCGATCAAGGCCGGGGCCAGCGGTTATCTGGTGAAGAGCGCCTCGGCGGCCGAGCTGATCGACGCCGTGCGGGCCACCGCCGCCGGTCAGCCGGTGTTCACGCCCGGTCTCGCCGGGCTCGTGCTCGGTGAGTACCGGCGGATGGCGACCGCGCCGCCCGCCGCCGACGAGCCGCATCGCCCGTCGCTGACCGAGCGGGAGACCGAGGTACTGCGGATGGTGGCCAAGGGGCTGTCGGCCAAACAGATCGCGTCGCGGCTCAATCTGTCCCACCGCACGGTCGAGAACCATGTGCAGGCCACGCTGCGGAAATTGCAGCTCGCCAACCGGGTGGAGCTCACCCGCTACGCCATCGAACAGGGACTCGAATAGGGGTTTGCCCTGATGCGCTGGGGGCGTCGCCGTCGCTACCCTCGATGACATGGGCGGTCCCGAATCCCTCTTCGTCCCCGGCGCCCCGACGGCCGGTCCCGTCGGCGACCGGGACCTGCGCGTTTCCGACGCCGAACGCGAGCACGTCGGCCAGCTGCTGCAACGCGCCGTCGGCCTCGGCATGCTCTCCCTCGGCGAGTTCACCGAGCGCATGGACACCGCGCTCGCCGCGAAGACCCGGGGTGAACTCAACGTGGTGCTCGTCGACCTGCCCGGCATGCGGGTGGCCGGCGCGCCGCAACCCGCCGCGATGCCGCGGCCGCGCCCGATCCCGCCCGGCGGCTCGATCCCCGGCCTGATCCGCAGCCGCCTGTCCGGCGTGCACCGTCGCGGCCCCTGGCAGGTGCCGCCGGTGCTGCACCTGAACAACCTGCTCTCCGGGGTCACTCTGGACTTCACCGAGGCGGTCATGCAGACCCAGATCGTCGAGATCAAGGTCGACGATTACCTCAGCGGCCTCACCCTGCTCGTCCCCGCCGCCGCCACCGTCGACCTCAACGGCCTGGAGCTCATCGGCTCCGGCGTCACCAACAAGGTCCGCACCGGCCCGCCCATCGGTCCGCTGCACCTGGTCGTCCACGGCCGCGTCCGCTTCGGCTCGGTCACCGCGAAGTACCCGCTCATGGTCCAGTGGCGTCGCTTCCTCGGGTCCTGACCGTTTTCGGGTAGGAACAGGCACCCCGGCAGGGGTTTCTACTCATGTCCCGCGCGGTCCGCGCGCCGACGATGAGGACATGAGTACTTCGATCGATCCCGCGCTCGTCGCCCGGCTCTCGGGCGAGTTCACCACGCTGGGCGCCCAGATGGGCCGGCTCGGCGGTGACCTGGAGGTGCTGCGCGCACAGTTGCAGGGGCAGATCGCGGGTGCGACCGCCGCGAACCGGGGGACCACGGTGTACCCCGGCTTCGCCCAGAGTCCCGGTCCGGCGGCGCCGACCAGTGGCGTGACTCCCGTCGGCGCACCGTATCCGGCCGAACGCGATGCCGAGGTCGCCGCGAGCGCGGAGGGGTCGCGCGGACACTCGCCCGATGCGAGAGCCGAAGGCGTGGCCGACCTGGGGAGCGCGGCCGGTGATGCCGCGGTTGCCGCGACGCGGGTCTCGGTCCCGGGTGAAGGCGCCGGGCCGGTCGCGGTTCCCGGCGATGTCGGCGCAGCGACATCGAGTCATGCTCCGAGCTGGGGTGTTCCGGTTCCGGGCGGCGTGCCCAGTACCGGTGGGCAGGGCCCGGGGGGCAGGGCTGTCGGTGGCGCCGAAGTGCCTGCGGGCGTTGCCTTCTCGAGTGGGCAGGTCGCCGGTGGTCAGGTGCCCGGGCCCGCGGGCGGTCACCAGGTACCCGGTGCGGTGCCGGTGGCAGGTGGGCCGGGATCGGCGCCGGAATACCGGCCTGCTCCGCAAATGCCTGGGGCGCAGTGGATTTCGCCGCCGTCGTACGGGGCTTGGCGAGGCGCGCCCGGGTATGGGGCTGGGCCGCGTGGCCGGGCGTGGGCACCGCCGGTGGCTCGGGAGCCGCGGACACCGTGGTGGCAGCGGGAAGGGGTGATTTCGCGGGCGCTGGCCGTGGCCGGGGTCGGGGTCACGCTCATCGGCGTGCTGATGTTGCTGGTGTTGGCCGCGCAGGCGGGGTTCTTCGGGCCGGTGGCGAGAGTGGTTGCCGGGGGCGCGCTTTCGGTGGGTCTGGTCGCGGCGGGGTGGCGGGTGTTCGGGCGTCCGGGGGGACGGGTCGGCGCGATCGCGCTGGTGGCCACCGGTATCGCCGGTGCGTACCTGGATGTGGTCGCGGTGACCGGCTACTACCACTGGGTCGCGCCGGGGGTCGGGCTCGCGGTGGCGATGGGGGTCGCGCTGGCGGGAGTGGGCATCGCGATGCGGTGGCAGTCGCAGCCGCTGGCGGTGGGGGTGGTGCTCGGGGCGGCGGTGCTGTCGCCCGCGCTGACGACCGAGTTGATGCTGCTGGGGTTCCTCGTGGTGTTGCAGGCGGCGGGAGTGCCGGTGCAGATGCGCCGGGAATGGCCGGTGCTGCACGTGGCCCGGACCCTGCCGGTGGTGCTGGCGGCGCTGAGCATGATCGCGCTGAGCGGGCTGTCGGCGGCGATCGCCGGTGACGAGGTCGAGGAGCGTGCCGGGCTGCTGGCCGCGGCCCTCGCGTGTGCGGTGGTCGGGCTGGCCGGTGCGTTGCTGGTGGTCCGGCGGCGGCCGGGCGACATCACCGCGAGCGTCACGATCGCGCTCACCGCACTGCCCGTCTTCGCCGCGGCACTGCTGTTCGACCGTCCCGTGAGCGCCGCGATCACCGGCACCCTGGCCGTGGTCCTGCTCGGTCCGGCGGCGACCTCGCTGGTCCCCGCGCTCGACCGGCTGGGGATCCCCCGGCACACCGCGCTGGTCGCCGCGCTCACCGGCGCTGTCTCCCTCCTGCTGACCTGCATCACCGCGACCGGCGGCGAGCCGCACCTGCTGCCGATCGCGCTCGCGACGGTGGCCCTGGCCTTCCTGGCGGTCGCGGCCACCAGCCGGACACGGGTGAGCGCCGGCCTGGGCATCGCCTTCGCCGCGCTCGGCGGACTGGTCCTGCTGGCGATCGCCTCGCCGGAAACCCTGGCGCTGCACCGACTCGCGGATCAGCGACTCGACATCGCCACCGCGTTGGCCGCCGTCCTCGGGCTCGGTGTCGCCGCCATGGTGGCGTGGACGGTGCCCCGGGTGCGGGGCTGGGGTGAGCAGGCGCTCGTCACCGGGGTCTGGATCGCGGTGAGCGTGGCCGGGCTGTACTACGTGCTGGTCGCGGCGGTCTCGGTGGGCGTATCCCTCGGCAGGGCGGACGGTTTCGTCCTCGGCCACAGCATCGCGACGATCGTGTGGATGGCCGCCGCGACGGCCTCGCTGTTCTACGGTCTGCGCAGGCTGTCGCGTTCGCCCGCCGTCGCCAAGGTCTGCCTGGTCTCGGGCCTGCTCGTGGCGGCCGCCGCGCTGGCCAAGCTGTTCCTGTTCGATCTGTCGACACTGTCGGGCCTGGTCCGGGTCGCCGCCTTCCTGGTGGTCGGAATGCTGCTGCTGCTCACCGGAACCCGCTACGCACGGGCCTTCGCGGACGCGGGACCTACCCGGCCGACCCCGCTCGGCTGACCCCCGGAACGAAAGAAACCCACGGCGGAAGCTCGCCGTGGGTTTCTTCGGTCCTTGCCGCGCTCAGTCGGTGTCGTCGTCGCGGCGGCGCAGCAGCTCGTTCACGCTGACCGTGCGGCCCTCGTTGCCGGTGTGGCGACCCTCGTCGGCGGCGGTGCCGCGCCGGGAGGAGCGCAGCTGGGCCATCCAGTTCTCGATCTCGTTGCGGTTGTCCGCCTGCGGCTCATCGGCTTCGGCGGCGGCACGGTCGTCCGCCGGACGCTCCGGCGTGGTCGGAACCTCCGGGGCGGGCACGGCGGTGAAGCCGTCGGGCGCCCGCCACTGGCCCGGGTTCGGCTGCGGCTCCGGAGCTTCGGCCCGCGGTGCCGGATCGGGTGCCGGTGCCGGCTCGGCCGCCGGGGTCGGCTCGCCGGAGGGGACGGCGGTGAAACCGGGCGGGGCGACCTGCGGACGCACCGGCCGGACCGAATCCTGCTCCGGCGACGGCGTGACCGGGGAGAACCGGGGACCGCTGTCCGGCTCGGGGGCGGTGAATCCGCTCGCCGCGGCCGGGCTGCCGTTCCACGGCGAGGTCGGACGCGGGGGTTCGACCGGCACCGAGGTACCGAAGACGCCGCGCGGCTCGTCGGCCTGCTCGGGGCGCG